>JBJKYO010000001.1:0-44111 GCA_045561015.1 Longimicrobiales bacterium
GAAGAAGGCAATACTGCAGTGGAGCTGTTGCCCCAAGAAGGCCCAGGAGCCCTGGGGGCAAAGGTAGAGCTTCCTGGGGGTGAGTTGGACCTGACGGGCGTGACATACCAGGTATTCCCCAACGAAGGAATAACGCTAGAGAAAGGCGGACCTCCTCAAACCCTGACATTTAGCTACAGACACCCCTCAGGGGCATTTTCTATAACGACGGCCTATCTCTTTGATCCCTCTTCTTACGAGGTGTCCGTGAACACAACAATGGTTGGCCCAGGAGTAGACAGAGGCTTGCTGACGACAGAAATGGGCCATGGATTGGCATATAATGAAAGGAGGGTGGCCGAGGAGTCCCGGGTGCTTGGATATGCTGCTAAGCACAATTCGGAGGGAATACAATCAGAATACTTCAGGAAAATAGATGAGGAAGGCTACCACGAGGGTCCATTTGAGTGGCTGGCCCTGAAAAGTAAATACTTTATTTTCGCTATTCTGCCAGGCTCGGGTGAAGCTGGGGCTCAGGACTATCTAGGAGCAATTTCATTGGCGCCGGCCTCAGGAGAGGATCAGGCTGCGGTGTCGGTGGCACAGGGGGTTTCTAGCAGCGGAACCGTTGAACACAGGCTCTTTTTAGGTCCACAGAACAGGCCCCTGCTGGCCGCTTATGAGAATGAGCTGGAAGAAGCAAATCCTTATGGCTACAGGTGGATGCGAGTAGTTGTACGTCCCGTGGTGGCTGTGGTTTTAGGTCTCCTGAATTTTCTTCATACAAACCTTAATTTGGGCTACGGCTGGGTTTTAATGATCTTTGGGGTTTTGATGCGGATCCTTCTTTTCCCTGTTAACCAAAGGGCGATGAGGGCCCAGATAAAAAATATGGCCGTGCAGCCTCTTCTTCAAGAAATACAGAAAAAATATAAAGACCAGCCAGAAAAGCTTCAGAAAGAGATGATGAAGCTTTATAAGGACCATGGCTTTAATCCGATGGCTGGCTGTTTGCCAATGCTCCTGCCTTGGCCAGTACTAATTACCCTTTTCTTTGTGTTTCAAAACACTATCCAACTGAGAGGGGAAAGCTTTCTTTGGCTGCCCAATCTATCCGCTGCCGATCCCTTGTATATCCTTCCAGTGGTAATGGGTCTATCCATGTTTTTGTTACAGTGGATCTCGTTGCGATCAATGCCGACCCCAAATCCACAAATGAAAATAATGATGTGGCTTATGCCTATAATGATGACGGCCATCTTTTTAAATTTTGCCTCAGGCCTGAACCTGTACTATGCAACTGCAAACATCGCTACGATTCCACAACAATACCTTATAGCCAAGGAGCGCAAGGCGCTCAAAGAGGGCCCGCCTACTAGCCAGCCATGACGGCAGAAAGCGGCCCCAAGGAGAAAGGAGCTGAGATCATGGGTCCAGGGGAAGGTCAGCCCAGTGGCCTGAAGGTAGACACGATAGTAGCAAAGGCCACCGCTAGTGGCCCTGGGGCAGTAGCGGTCATTCGCATGTCTGGGGCTCGGGCCCTGGAAATAGCCCAGCGTCTTGTGTCGAGGGACACCAAAAATATCGAAGACCGGGTAGCTACCCTTGTTTTGCTTAGAGATCCGTCCGACCAACAAGCGCAGGACAGGGTTCTAGTCACACTCTTTAGAAGGCCAAGCAGCTACACGGGAGAGGACGTCGTTGAATTCGCATGCCACGGAGGGTCCTTTGTGCCCGAGCTGGTGCTACAGGCCTGCCTAAACTGTGGTGCTAGAAAAGCAGAGGCTGGAGAGTTTACGAGAAGGGCAGTGTTGAACGGGAAGCTAGACCTAATCCAGGCCGAAGCCATCCTGAGCCTGGTGGAGTCTACGAGTCAGGCTGCACATGAGGCCGCAGTCTTTCAGCTTGAAAAGGGCCTGACTAATGCCATTGAGGGGGTTAGAAAAGAAATAATCGAGCTACAAGCTTCTCTCGCAAGCCACATAGATTTTCCAGAAGAAGATGAGGGGCCTGTCAGTGTGGCAGACATCATAGAACAAGCTGGGCACATGAAGCAGGCGTTGACAAAACTTCTAGAGACTGCCCCGGAGGGAGAGCTTTTGAAAGAGGGGGCACTAGTAGTATTGGCCGGACCCCCAAATTCTGGTAAGTCTAGTCTATACAACAAGTTACTGGGCCAACAACGTGCTATCGTGTCGGACATTCCCGGAACTACACGTGACGCGCTCGAGGCTTCTATTTCCCTGGGAGGGTTTCCCTTTCGAATAGTTGACACAGCAGGTATCCGGCCTTCTTCAGAGGCTTTGGAGCAGCTAGGAATTGAAGTCGCTAAAGGTCACCTCAAGAAGGCGAACCTGGTGCTTTTTTGCATAGACAGCCAGTCGGAGATCGGGACAGAAGTCAAGCAGTTTATGCAAGAAATGAAAGGCACACCAGTAGTTGTTTTGCGGACAAAAATGGATCTCGTAAGCCCCGCTGAACAAAGGGGGTCAGAAGACCTAGGCTTCGTCACAGCTGCAACGTTGTGGATTTCTAGCCAAGACAACACTGGGATTCCTGAGCTACGACAATTACTCCCGAGCTTGGTTTACGCTGGCTTGGTTAAGTCAGGCGTGTCTGTTCCACTGCTATTGCAGGAGAGACAAAGAAAAGCTGCTAACGAAGCAAAAAGGTGCGTAGAGGCGTTTCTGGCTGATGCGGCCACAGGGGTGCCGCTAGAGATGGCTTGTGCGCAGCTACAGTTGGCGGAAAATTATTTGGAAGAACTTACGGGAACGGTGGCGCTAGAGGAGGTGCTAGACGCCCTTTTTGCTTCGTTCTGCATAGGGAAATAAATGAAAGAAAAATACGATGTCATTGTTGTAGGTGGTGGACACGCTGGCACGGAGGCCGCCGCCGCTTCTGCCAGGCTCGGCGCTGCTACGCTAATCGTCACTCCGGACCTCGAAAGAATAGGACAAATGAGCTGTAATCCCGCCATCGGTGGTATTGCTAAAGGCATGGTGGTTAGAGAGGTAGATGCTCTCGGTGGGGTCATGGGCCGGGCAACCGACGCCTCTAGAATTCAGTTTCGCATGCTTAACCGATCCAAGGGTCCAGCAGTTTGGAGCCCGCGGGCGCAGTGTGATAGAGGGATGTACCCCCGAAAGATCAGAAGCATCCTTGATGAATTGTCGACCCTTACACTTTTCCAGGACATGGTGACAGGGTTGTTGGAAGAGGAAGGCAGAATATCAGGGATTGAGATGAGGTCGGGTGTCAGGGTGAAGGCAGGGGCCGTGATAATAACGGCTGGGACTTTCCTGCGGGGTAAAATTCACATGGGCAAGAGTGGAGAAGAGGGGGGGCGTGCCGGAGAAGGTCCCGCCCTAGAGCTTGCAGGGGCCCTAGAAGAAAAAGGCCTGGAAATTGCAAGATTCAAGACAGGAACACCACCTAGAATTGATGGAAGAAGCGTAGACTTCTCCCAGACGGAAAGACAGGATGGGGACCCCGAGCAGTTTAGGTTTTCCTCTTATGTTAAAGAGAAGGTGCCCGAACAGCGGCCATGTTGGATCACTTGGACTGGCCGCGACCTAAAGGCGGTTGTCCAAGACAACCTAGAGAAAAGCGCGCTATACGGAGGGATTATTTCGGGGCAAGGCCCAAGGTATTGTCCCTCAATTGAAGACAAGGTGGCTAGGTTTCCCAAGGCGGAGCGACATCAGGTGTTCCTCGAACCAGAGGGCCTGGAAACAGAGGAGCTATATGTTAACGGGCTGTCTACGTCTCTTCCCCCGGAAATCCAAAGCAGGTTCCTTCAAACCATCCCAGGCCTCCAGAGGGCGGTTATTACGAAAATGGGTTATGCAGTCGAATACGACTATTTTCCGCCACACCAGTTGCGGCATACCTTGGAGGTCAAAGAATTTCCAGGGCTGTATTTTGCTGGACAGATAAACGGAACAACAGGGTACGAGGAAGCGGCTGGCCAAGGCCTTATGGCAGGCGCAAATGCAGCCCTCAAGATTTTGGGCCGGGAGCCTCTCGTGTTAGAGCGCCACGAGGCATACATAGGAGTACTTATTGACGACCTTGTTACAAAGGGGGTTGATGAACCCTACAGGCTGTTCACTTCGAGGGCGGAGTTCAGGCTAAGGCTAAGGCAGGACAACGCCTATAGGCGACTAGGCCCGCTGGCAATAGACGCAGGGCTGCTTACCACAGAGCAGGAAAAGGCTTTTCAAGAGAGAGAAAAAAGACACAAGGCCATTAAGGGGTGGTTTGAAGAGACCTCTGTTAGCCCTGAACAGCTCAATCCGATCCTCAAGGAAAGTGGGCCGGAAACAATTAAAAAAACTGCAAGGGCAGACAAGCTCCTTAGAAGGCCAGGTATTTCCGCAAAAGACTTGGCCCGAGCAGGCGAAGCGGTCTTTTTGGGGGAGCATGAGATAGACGCACTGGCAGCGGTTGAGATGGAAATAAAGTATAAGGGGTATGTTGACATAGAAGAGGAAAGGGTGAAAACCCTGAGGAAACAGGCCGCCTTCAGGTTGCACGCTCAGCTTCCCTATCATCAATTCCAAAGCCTGTCAACGGAGGCCAGGGAGAAGCTCAGCAAGGTGAGGCCTTCGTCCCTCGCACAAGCAGGCCGCATACCAGGCGTTTCGCCAGCTGACTTGCAAAACTTGATCATGGAGGTCCGGCGACTAAGAAGTGAGGCCCAACAGCGACCCTAGGGCTCGGCACGCAAACATCTGACAGCCCTGTTTCACGTGAAACAGCCTCCATGGGTTTTCTCCATGGTGTTTCGCCCCTATTATAACCTACGACAACAACGGTCTCGAAAACCCTGGAGCGCTTTAGAACGATGTCGCGTATTATTGCGGTGGCCAACCAAAAAGGAGGCGTGGGCAAGACCACGACCGCCATAAACCTAGGAGCTTCCTTGGCGGCAGCCGGAGAGAGAACCCTCGTTGTAGACCTGGACCCACAGGGAAATGCGACGAGCGGGCTTGGGCTTGAGGCGGAAGCAGCCCAGCCCTCGGTTTATGACGCCCTGGTGGGAAGCTGTGAGCTTGAAGAGGTGGTACATAAAGGGGCACACTTTCCAATGCTGGACGTCATTCCTAGTACGCCCGACCTGGTTGGCGCAGAGATAGAGCTGGTGGGGCTCCTGAGCAGGGAGACGGTTCTAAAGAGGGGGCTGTCAGCGCTAAAGGGCTCCTATAGCTATGTCCTCGTTGACTGCCCCCCTTCCCTGGGCTTGCTGACCTTAAACGCCCTGGTGGCGGCCCAGTCTATCTTAATTCCTATTCAGTGTGAGTTTTATGCCTTAGGGGGGCTGAGCCAATTGCTCGACACCGTGAAACGGGTTCAGCAGTCTTTAAACTCTGGCTTGAAGATAGAGGGGGTGTTGCTGACCATGTTAGACGGCAGGCTCAACTTGGCCAAACAGGTGGAAGAAGAGGCTCGCAAGTATTTTGAGGCAAAAGTCTATAGAACGCACATTCCCAGGAATGTGCGCTTGGCAGAGGCTCCTTCTTTTGGGAAGCCAATTCTTTGTTATGACGAGCTTTCCCAGGGGGCCCAGAGCTATGTGGCTCTGGCAGAAGAGGTCATGGGGCAGCACTTCGGGCGGCGTGGGACAAATTCATGATGGTGACTAAACAAGAGAGGCTAAGGCGTGGAAAAGTTGCAGACTAAAGGCCAGGAGGCGAGGCTGGGAAAGGGCTTGGGGGCATTGCTAGGGGATTATATTGACGAGGGCCGGCCGGCCGTGGCCCCTACGATACCTCTGGAAGACATTGTTCCCAATCCAAATCAGCCGAGAAAAGAGTTTCCCCCAGCAGCCCTTGAGGAGCTGGCTTCCTCAATAAGGGAAAACGGACTTCTACAGCCCTTGCTGGTTCGTCCGCATCCAAGTCAGCCGGGAAAGTGTGAACTGGTTGCGGGAGAGAGGCGACTGAGGGCTGTCAGGTCTTTGGGGTGGGACGAAGTGCCTGCAATTAAGAGGGAAGTAGGAGACGACAGCCTGCTTGTCCTGGCCTTGGTAGAAAACATACAAAGGGAGGACCTTGGGGTGATGGAAGAGGCTGAAGGATATAGAGTCCTCGCAGAAGACATGGGGATGACCCATTCGGAAATAGCAGGCATGGTTGGCAAAGCAAGAACTACGGTGGCAAATGCGCTGCGTTTGTTGGGCTTGCCTCCTGCCGTAAAGAAATACTTGGAGGCAGGGGAACTTACTGCAGGCCACGCAAGAGCCCTGCTGATGGCAGAAAGCCAGAACAAGGCGGCGGCATTGGCGGGAAGAGTAGTAAGAGAGGGGTGGTCTGTGAGGCGAACAGAGAAAGAAGCGAGAGCAGCGATAGTGCCCCCTCCAACAAACAAGAGCTCTAGGGGTAAAGAAGGCCTTTCTCCGGTGCTTAGGGCCTTTCAAGAAGAATTAAGGGTCAGCCTAGAAGCAAGAGTCAAGGTGTCAGTCAGGGGCAGGTCGTCGGGGGTAATAGAGGTGCCTTTTTACAGCGAAGAGGACTTTGATCGGGTCTTTGGCTTGCTAACCGGAAAAGATGCTGAAGGGGTTGTGTCCTAGGCGACTGCCTGGGACACAGTTGTATATACACCAGTGGTGTTAAACGCAGACAAATGGGGAGGAGTCGGTTGTTAAGGGACTGCAGAGCTAGATGAAGCTACAGGGGATTGTTGAATACTTGGACGGATACCTAGACACGGAAGGGTTTTCTGACTTTGAGGGTGCAGAGAATGGGCTACAAGTTGGGGGTCCGGATCAGATAGAACGGTTATACACAGCTGTTGACGCCAGCGAAGAGGTCATAAACCTTTGTATGAGGGGTGGGCCCGGGCTGCTTCTGGTGCATCACGGGTTGTTTTGGGGTAAAGGCCGCAGTATCACGGGTCCTTTGCTGAGGAAGGTTTCTGCCCTGATAGGCGGGAATGTCGCGCTGTATTCAGCCCACCTGCCACTAGATGCCCATATAGAAGTGGGGAACAGTATGGTTCTCGTGAAGCAACTCGGCCTAGAGCCAAAGGGAAGGTTTGGAGAGGCAATGGGCCAGGACATTGGGTGGTGGTGCAGTACCAACATCAAAAGAAAAGAGCTTTTGCAGGTAGTTAGTGGCGTAGTTGGTGGTGATGCTAGGCTGGTGGCCGGGGGCCCCAGCAACACCGAACGGGTTGGGGTCGTCACGGGCTCTGCTGGAAGCATGATTAGACAGGCTGCAAAAAATGGAATTGACACACTGATTACGGGAGAGGGCTCGCACCCCAATTACCATGATGCCATAGAATTGGGCGTCAACGTTATATATGCTGGCCATTATGCAACCGAAACGTGGGGCGTGAATGCACTTGGAGACCATTTGGCGAAGAGGTTTGCCTTGAGTACAGAGTTCATAGATGTGCCCACGGGGTTCTAGATATAAAGCGCCCGCCAGACTAGGTACACAACCACAAGGGTTAGGAGAGTTATAGAAATGGGAAGAAAATTGTTGCTGTTGTTGGCCTGTATGCTACTAGGACAGGGCGGGCGGGAATTGTTTGCTCAAGGGATACCCACCCCCAAGGAGTATTTTGGCTTTGAAATGGGAGCGGAGAGGAAACTGGCTAACTGGACCAGCCTGACTGGGTTTTATGAGGAGTTGGCTAGCTCGAGCCGGCGCGTCAGGGTGGATACGCTGGGCACAAGCACTAGAGGTCGCCCATTTATTATGGTGACGGTTTCTAGCGAAGAGAACCTGTCACGCATAGACGACCTTCACCGGATACAAATGAAACTTGCGGACCCGAGACAGGTAAGCTCAGCCTCCGAGTTAGAGGAGCTATACGAAAACGGGAAAACGATAGTTTTAATTACACACCAAATTCATGCAACAGAAGTGGGTGGCGCTCAAACAGCGGCTCGCTTACTACACAGGTTGGCTTCATCCAACAGTGAAAAAACTAGAGAGATATTAGACAACGTGATCCTCTTGGACATCCCTTCTTTGAATCCAGACGGGACTGAGTGGATAGCTGACTGGTATATGCAGAGCGTGGGGACAGAGATGGAGGGTGGCCCAATGCCCTGGCTTTATCATTACTACGTGGGCCACGACAATAATAGAGACTGGTATGCCTTCACGCAGAAAGAAACAGAATTGACCGTGACGGGTGCCCACAATAAATGGCATCCGCATATTGTGCACGACATTCATCAGATGGGAGGCAGGGGGGCCAGGATTATGTTTCCTCCTTATATTGATCCGATAGAGCGCAATGTCGACCCTGGCCTGGTGACGGCGGTAAATATGCTGGGCTCTTATATGGCTGCCGAGCTGACCGCCCAAGGCAAGAAAGGAGTTGTAACTAGCGCGATCTACGACGGCTTTTCTCCAGCGAGATCTTACCAGCATTATCACGGTGGGGCACGGATCCTTTCAGAAACTGCGTCTGCTAGAATGGCAACAACTTTGGAGGTCCCACCAGGGGTCATAGGCGGCGGAAGGGAATATGACGCGGCGTCTGCTAGCGCAAACTATCCAGACCCCTGGCGGGGAGGGGTGTGGGGATTGCCCGACATTGTTGAATACATGGATGCGGGAGCTATGGCCCTGCTTACTAACGCAGCCAAGAATAGACGATACTGGCTGGAAAACTTCTATAAAGTGAATGCAAGGGCTGTGGAGGGCTGGGAAGAATGGCCAGAAGCATGGGTGATACCTGGAGCCCAGGACAATGAGGCGGGGATGAGCTATGTGCTCAGAATCTTGAGGATGGGCGATGTGGAGGTCTATGAAACTGAGACGCCGATTAGAGGGGATGGACAGGTCTTTCCAGCAGGAAGCTATGTAATACCAATGAAACAGCCTTACGCTTCTTTCGCGCAGACATTGTTGGAGGTTCAGCAGTATCCTGACCTGAGGGAGTTCGAGGGAGGCCCACCAAAAAGGCCTTATGATGTGACCGCGCATACTTTGCCATATCTAATGGCAATCGACGCTTTTGCCATCGACCATGTCGAGAGCTCTATGGGATCAGTCATGGCTACGGGTGTGATTGAAACGCCCCCGTTGAATTTTCAGTTGCCAGAAGAGTTCACGGGCGATGCAGTCCCTAAGGTAGGGGTTTATAAGTCCGCGCAGGAGCCCATGGAAGCTGGTTGGACCCGGTGGATGTTTGATCAGCACGCACTACAATATGATACGCTCAAGGACCAGAGGGCTAGAAAGGGGTCTCTGGTCCAAGACTACGATGTGATTGTGTTCCAAGACCAAAGCAGGGAGTCTATAGAGCGGGGTCACAGGGCAGGAACAGTGCCGGAGCCGTATGTAGGAGGTCTCGGGGAAGAGGGGACTGCGGCCATAGAGAGCTTCGTTAGAGAGGGGGGCAGGGTTATAGCTATCGAGGAATCTACGGAGTTTATTATAGAACTTTTGGGACTGGAGATATCCAACTCCGTTTCTAGGCTTGATCCCACCATGTTTTATGTGCCAGGCTCGATCTTAGAGGTTGACCTTGATGAGGAGAGCCACCTTAACCAAGGCCTAGGGGGTTCGGCAAAAGTTTGGTACTGGGGTAGCAGTCGAGCTTTTGACGTCCTGGAGACCGATGCTAGGGTTACAGCACACTATGGGAAGGGTAACCCTCTGCGTTCTGGCTGGCTGTTGGGTCCAGAATTCCTGGCGGGCAAGCCCGCTGTTGTAGAGGTTCCAGTTGGAAGGGGTTCGGTAGTCCTTGTGGGGTTTCAGCCAAACTACAGGTCTCAGTCGGTAGCTACGTGGCCGATGCTCTTCAATGCAATGATGCCGGCTGGAACAGGAAGGCCTGCTAGCGAAGAGGGGAGAGACCGATGAGCTGTTCTCATTGTGGGGCTGAGAGCGCAGAAGGAAATTTTTGTTCTCATTGTGGGGAAAGGCTAACTCCGACAGCCTGCCAGGCATGCGGACAGCTGCCTCCCCCTGGCTCGACCTACTGTACACATTGTGGGGAACTGATGGAGGGGTCCCTGCCAGGTGGCTTTGCCGGCCTGCCGGACAAGAGGCAAAAAACCTTGGTCTGGGGTCTGGCAGGAACAGGGCTAGCGGTAGCCATTCTTTTTGTTGCTTGGCCAATCTATAGCCCAGGCGAGTCAGGCTCAGCAGAAAGACCCCCTTCCCCCTTGGCCACGGGGGCCTCTTCGGTGGATCTTTCCTCGATGACACCCAGAGAGGCAGCTGACCGCTTGTTCAACAGGGTGATGGCTGCTGTGGAGCAGGATGATTCAGAAGAAGTGGTTCAGTTCTTGCCTATGGCTATCAGGGCCTATGAGATGGCAGAGCCCCTTGATTTAGACGGGAAGTTCCATCTAGCAGTCCTGCGGATGGAGGGAGCCTTGACGGAGGCAGGCCTGAGCGCGGCGGAAGAAATTCTGGCCGTCTCTCCCAACCATTTGCTCGGCTTGGGGGTTGCAGCGGATGCAGCTTTGGCTCTCGGGGACACCGCAACGGCACAGAGATACTATAGACGCTGGCTGGATGTCTATGATGGCGAGATAGAGAGGGATCTTCCAGAGTACCTGAACCACGAACGCATGTTGCCGGATATGGAATCAAGGGCTAGGGCCCAGGTCAATTAAGGCCAAGGAGGGGCGCACGGGGGAGGGTGCGCGGCAACCTAGCCTGGGGCTGTCCCCCCAAGGTGTATATACAACTTTTTGGGGGTTGTGGTCTATGGCGGGAGTAGTTTGTTTATATAGAGGGCTGTGCTCACCCGCAGGATGCGGGCATGTGAAGTTTTTATTAACTCTTCAGACAAGGTAACTCGGTTGAACCAGAAGCAGGTTGGATATTTTCCCGGAAAGAAGGATAATGGCTTGGTTAAGCCTAAGGGAAAATGGGAAATACCGGCTCACGAGGGCTTAGAAACTGTAGCAATAAGAGACCGGAAGCCACGATGGCTGAAGGTTCGGTCGCCTGGGGGAAAAGAGTTTTTGAGGCTTAAGAAGTTAATGCGCACGCAGTCCCTGCACACTGTTTGTGAAGAAGCCGGATGCCCAAATATAGGCGAGTGTTGGGAAGCGGGAACCGCTACGTTCATGATATTGGGAGACGTCTGCACGAGGGCTTGCAAGTACTGTGCGGTGGCCCATGGGATGCCGGACAAGCTGGATACAGACGAGCCCCGAAGGGTCGCGGAAACCGTCGAAGTCATGGGCCTAGAGCATGTAGTAATAACGAGTGTCAACAGAGACGAGTTGGCAGATGGTGGAGCCAAGATATATGCTGAAACTATTTTAGAAATTGGCAAAAGAATGCCGCAGTGTTCAGTAGAGGTGCTCATACCAGACTTTAAGGGCGACAAAAAGGCACTTCGGACAGTCTTGGAGGCGGGGCCGGCTATTTTAGGACATAATATTGAGACTGGTGAGAGATTACATCCACATGTTCGTCCAGGAGGACGATACTGGAGGTCCGTATCCTTTTTAGGTGCTTCTAAGAAAATCAACCCTTCAATATTAACTAAGACGGGCATGATATTGGGCATGGGTGAAAAGAAGGAAGAGGTTTATCAGACAATGTCTGATTTAAGGGACGCATCGGTTGATATTTTGACGTTAGGACAATATCTGCGTCCCTCTTTTCAGCATATTCCAGTGGCAAGGTGGGTGACGCCTAATGAGTTTGCAGAGTGGAAAAGGGTTGGAGAGCTGCATTTTGGGTTCAAGCATGTCGAATCAGGGCCTCTTGTACGCTCAAGCTATCATGCTAAGGAGCAGGCTAGAGAGGTGGAAGCGGGGCCGGCGGGAGAGATTCAGGAGATACTAGAGGCAGATATGGCGGCTCCGGCAGAAGTGGTGGAATATGAGAGATTGGTTCAGATAGAGCTGAAGGATGCTCCAAGGAAGCCGAGTTGAAAATTCATTTTGGAAGAGAGGGTTCTAGTGGATGGGTCGAGCACAATGGCTAGTATAGATGCACTGGAGAAAGCAGACTTAATGGGATTGCTGAACCAGATGTTATTGTATCGCCGCTTTGAAGAAAAGGCGGGAGAGAGCTACGCCATAGGGAAAATAGGAGGGTTCTGTCACCTCCATATCGGGCAGGAAGCAGTAGCGGCAGGGTGCATTACTCCGCTTCGCAAGGACGATTATGCCATCGGCACATACAGAGAGCATACGCAAGCTCTCGCAAAAGGAGTGGCTCCCGAGGCAGTGATGGCAGAGCTTTATGGGAAAGCATCAGGCGCCTCTAAAGGATTGGGCGGCTCCATGCATATCTTCGGAGCCGATGTAGGCTTTATGGGTGGACACGGAATAGTGGGTGGCCAGCTGGGCCTTGCGCTAGGAATTGGCTGGGGAATCCACTATAGAGGAGGAGATCAAGTATGCGTTTGTTTTCTGGGAGATGCCGCGGTTAACCAGGGTGCCTTTCACGAGTCAATGAATATGGCGGCGATCTGGAATTTGCCAATTATATACGCGGTTGAGAACAATGATTACGGCATGGGAACAAAGTTTTCTAGGGTTTCTGATACTAATATGTCTCAAAAGTCTGCATCCCACGGAGTTCCTGCCAGGGTTATTGATGGCCAGAATGTGATTTCTACCTATGTCGACTTTTCCGCCATTGTAGAAGAGGTTCGACAGGGAGCCGGGCCACAGTTTGTGGACGTACAGTGTTATCGCTTTAAGGGTCACTCCATGTCCGACCCAGTATCTGGCACATACCGATCCAAAAAAGAGGTTGAAGACAAAACGGAAAATGCAGACCCAATAAGAATGTTAGCTGACCAGATGATAGAAGCTGGGCTAATAAGCGAAGAAGATCTGGAGACAATGGACGTGGAGGCGAGGGACATCGTTAGGAAGGCGGAAGAGTTTGCTGAAGAAGCTCCCGAGCCCGACCTAAAAACACTTTACGATTTTGTTTATTCAGAAATAAACCCAAATGGCCGGTTGTTTTTTGACGGTCGAACAATCTAAACAGAGGGAACATGGCGGAGATCACCTATAGGGATGCCTTGAATCAAGCCTTGGCAGAGGAAATGGAAAGAGATGAGTCCGTTTTTCTGTTGGGCGAAGAGGTAGCAGAATATGATGGGGCATACAAGGTTTCAAAGGGATTGCTTGAACGTTTTGGCGACAAACGGGTGGTGGACACCCCTATAAGTGAACTTGGTTTTACAGGACTGGGGGTGGGAGCAGCAATGGTCGGCCTGAGGCCAGTAGTTGAATTTATGACTTTCAACTTTTCCTTGTTGGCCTTGGACCAGGTAATTAATAGCGCTGCCAAGATGGGCTCCATGAGTGGAGGACAGATAACAGCACCAATGGTATTGAGAGGCCCTTCAGGTGCAGCCCTGCAGCTTGGCGCCCAACATTCTCAAGCTTGCGAAGCATGGTATCTTCACACCCCTGGATTAAAAGTCGTGACCCCCGGGACCCCGGCTGATGCGAAGGGCCTGCTGAAAACTGCCATTAGAGACAACGACCCTGTGGTAGTGATGGAGAGTGAGCTTTTATACAACTTCAAGGGTGAGGTCCCAGAAGGAGAGGATTTCTTGATTCCCCTGGGGGTGGCCGACTTGAAAAGAGAAGGCGGAGATGTATCCATCATAACACACGGACAAATGATTCATGTAGCTATGAAGGCGGCAGAAGAGCTCGAAAAGAAAGGGATAGAAGCCGACGTCCTTGACCTTAGGTCGTTAAGGCCCTTGGACGTGGAAGCCATACTTGAGTCAGTATCCAAGACCAACAGAGCTGTGTGTCTGGAGGAAGGCTGGTCTTATGGAGGCGTAGGCTCTCAGGTCACCTCTGTTCTAATGGAAGAGGCTTTTGACGATCTCGATGCACCTGTCTTAAGGGTGACTCAAGCCGACGTTCCCATGCCCTACAACAAAAAGCTTGAGGCTTGGAGCAAGCCGAGCGTTGGTCGTCTCCTGGAAGCCTGTGAGAAGGTTTGTTATGTCTGAAATGACTTTCATGGGGTTGTGTTCGAAGGACAGCTTAAAGAGGTCTTCGGATCTTAAGTGTTGTGTGGAACTAGAATGTTTACATTTCAAAAAAACTGGCAATCATGCTTACTAAAGTACACATGGAAGCCCTCTCTCCCACAATGGAAGAGGGCCAGATTGTAAAATGGCTGAAGGGCGAAGGCGATTCTGTTTCTGAGGGCGAGATACTAGCTGAGATTGAAACGGACAAGGCAGTAATGGAGCTTGTGGCTAGGGGCGAAGGATTGCTGAAGATTGTTCTACTGGCAGAAGGAGGCACAGCGCCGGTTGGTGAGGTGATAGCCGTAATAGCTGGGGCAGAAGATGACGTGTCTGCCTTCCAAGCAGAGAAACAGTCCGGACCAAGCGATACAGCCCTGGCGACAGTAGCCACGGTTTCTGACCCAACTGAAACGTTGGAAGAAGTGGATGCTGGAGTGACCGGCCAGGCTATTGAAGAGCCTGGAACAGACAGAGGGCCTGTCTCAGAAGGCGAGAGGGTTAAATCCTCTCCTTTAGCGAGGAAGCTTGCAGCTAAGTCAGGACTTGAATTGCGAGGCATATCGGGCACAGGTCCAGCTGGACGGATAGTTAAGAGAGATATAGAGGGGGCTTTGAGTAGCACCCAAGTGACAACGAGCGTAGCAATCACTGGGCAGGAGCCCAGCGCCGAAGAATATGAGGATATTCCTTTGACACAAATGCGCAAAACCATTGCTCGCAGACTTTCGGAGTCCATCGGCCCAGTTCCACATTTCTTCCTGACCATTAGTGTTGACATGAGCAAGTGGGGAGAGGCTCGATCAAAGATAAACAAGATAATGGAGCCAGAGGGGGTCAAGATTTCCTATAACGACATTATCATCAAGGCTACAGCTGCTGCGCTAAAGTTGCATCCAGAGTGTAATGCACACTGGATGCAGGATTCGATCAGGCGGTTTAAGGGTGTGCATATAGGAGTGGCAACTGCTGTTGAAGATGGCCTGATAACTCCAGTTATTAGGAATGCTCAGTCGAGGAGCTTGAGGGAGGTCCACGATGAAGTACGTAGGCTGGCTGATAAGGCCAAGGCTAAAACACTAAGGCCCGAAGAGTACACGGGGGGAACGTTTTCGATCTCTAACTTAGGCATGTTCGGCATCAAGGAATTTACAGCCGTAATCAATCCTCCAGAATCGGCTATTTTAGCTGTGGGCGCCATAGAGTCAAACCAGTTGATGCTTACTATGAGCTGTGATCATAGGGTCATAGATGGCGCCGTAGGGGCCCGCTTCTTGCAAACGCTTAAAGAAATGTTGGAGGAGCCAGCGACAAGCTTTATCTAGCGTCGGCAATGCCTTTGTGCTGATCCTGGGTTCGGGCCAGCCTCAAAGAAAGCAGTGACCACATTCCTGCCAAGGGAATTGTGGCGCCCGCAATGCCCGCAATAGAAAGGCCTATAGCAGCGAATGCGCCTTCTACTCCTACCCCCGCCAAGTCTCCTCCCCTATAGAGAAAGACGTCTACTACTGGCTTAGCTTTGTATTTTTCCGAAGTAGAGACGACGCTAAACAGGGTTTCTCTGGCAGGCCTAGCTATAGCGTATCTGGTTGCTCTGTGAACGGCCTGGAAGATTGCCATGACTCCGTAGGCTGTCCATATCGAAAGGGTCGCAAAGCCTAGTATTGTTACGGCTGGAAGGATAGAAAGAGTCCACCCAACTCCCAATCGTTTAATTAAATGAGTGGTTATAAAAAGCTGTGTAATAAGGGTAAGGGCTTGAGCAAGAGCATCAAATTGGGCAAAGCCGGCGACTCTTTCACTGAACGTATCAGTATTCGTAAGGACTATGTTGGCTTGAACGAAATATATGAGAGTGTTCGAAATTGCCATCAGAATGACATAGAGGCCAATGCCAAGAAGGTATGGAGATCTTAGTACCGCTCTTAATCCTTCCCAGAACGCTCCTCCAACTTCTGGGGCTTTCTGGCTATCAGAGTCCCAGGTGATTGAGGAACTAGGCGCACCGCCACCTGTGACGCGGTCCAGCCATAAGACAAGAAAAATGGAAAGGCTAAAGAAAGCTGCTCCAGTGAGCATAAGGCCTACTGGTAGGTATGGGGACTCAGTGCTGCTACTGATGATACTAGTCGCCCATCCCCCAATGAGAGCCCCTAACGTTCCTCCTACGCCGATAAATGCGAACACTCGCTTGCCTTGTTCAACTGTGTAGATGTCTACCATGAATGCCCAGAACACACTCGTCACGAAAAGGTTAGCTACGCTGAGCCAAACAAAAAATACATAGCCGACTATTCTAGAAAGGTCTGTCTCGGATGAGGAACCAATGAGCCCGCCGCCGCTGGTAATATCGAGAATTAAAATGCCAGAAAATAAGAGGAGGCACACAATTACTAGCAGGTATGCTATTGGTATGAATTTTCTTCTATTAGTTCTGGCCACCAGTCCGCCGAAGCAAAGGACCACCACCAGCGAAACCACAGACGTGACTGCAAAAAGCCATCGAAGATCGTTCATTCCGCCCGACACTCCCATGGCTTCACGTACGGGTCGCAGGAAATTGTAGCCGCACAGAACAGTGAAGAAATAGGAAGCAGAAAGTAGAACGGGCGGGAGCTCCGTCCGGTGTATCGCTAGTAGCTTGGATAGTCTTTGCATTATGCTGTGAACAATAAATCTAGTGATACCATAAAGTAAACAGGTGCCGTGCTGTCGCTGTCTCGATGCAAAGGGTTTACCTGCAAGGATCACCCGCCTAAATTTTAAGTGCATGGGGCCTAGAGAGGTCTCCAAGAGAGGACTTCCTGAGAACAAGAGAGAATGCGCGTGCCAGAAAATAAATTTGACCTACTTGTGGTAGGAGGAGGGCCAGCGGGGTATGTTGCGGCTATAAGGGGCTCCCAGCTAGGAATGCAGGTTGGTTGCATAGAAGAAGAGAGCTTGGGTGGGGTTTGTCTTAATGTTGGATGCATTCCGACAAAGGCCATGTTGAGTAGCGCCCTGCTAGTTAACGAATGTCAATCAGCTGAATCGCATGGAATCATCTTTGATGGACTTACAAGCAACCTCGCTCCGGCGCAAAAGCGTAGCAGAGATATAGCGGAAAAATTGGCCAATGGAGTGTCCCATCTCTTCAAGAAGAACAAGATTGAACATATCAGAGGAAGGGGCAGGCTGTTGGGAGGGTCCTCCGTCGAGGTAACGAATTCCGAAGGAGGAACAAGTATTTATACGTCCGACCACATATTGCTAGCCACTGGATCTAGGCCCAGGGACATTCCTGTTTTGCCAATAGACGAAAAAACTATTTGGTCGTCGACTGGAGCCCTTTTTCAACAGAACGCACCAGCTTCTCTGGCCGTTGTGGGTGCAGGCGCCGTCGGAATGGAGTTTGCCGATATTTATAACGCGTATGGAAGCAAGGTAACCGTAATCGAGGCACTAGAGCGTATTTTGCCTATTGAAGATGCTGACTCTTCTAAGGTTCTACAGAGAAGTTTTCAAAAAAGAGGAGTAGACTTCCATACGGGGGCCACTGTCAAAGAAGCTAGTATAAGCCAAGACGGGGCTAAGTTGATCTTTGAAGACAAAAATAAAAACACTCACGAATTAGATGTAGAGAAAGTGCTGTCGGCTGTTGGGAGGGTTCCCAATACTGAAAACTTGGGCCTGAAAGAGGTTGGTGTTGAGGTCAGCCCAGCAGGTTTCGTTATAGTTGACCACCACATGAGGTCCAGTGTTTCGGGGGTCTATGCCATAGGAGACTGTGCCGGAAACCAACTGTTAGCGCACAAGGCTATGCACGAAGGGGTTGTATGTGTCGAGGTAATCGCTGGCGAAAGTCACGCTTCCGTGGATTACGAAAATGTTCCAAACTGCACTTATTGCAATCCAGAGGTGGCTTCTGTGGGGCTAACAGAGGCTCAGGCTCTTGAAAAAGGCCTTGACATTGAGGTGGGGAAATTTCCATGGGTTGGAAACGGTCGGGCTTTAGCTGGAGGACATACGGACGGATTTGTTAAGGTGATAAGGGACAAAGAATATTCAGAAATTCTTGGTGCCCATATAGTCGGCCCCCATGCTACAGAACTAATTGCCGAATTTGTAATTGGTCGTCACTTGGAGTCAACTGTTGAGGAAATGGATAAGGCTATGCATCCCCACCCCACCCTGTCGGAGGCCGTGGCCGAGGCAGCGCTTGGAGCCCTGGGTCGTACTATCCACCTCTAAGGGAATTCAGTAAGCCCTGGAGGCCGCTGGATCAGAATGTTTGGACAACAAGCGCTTTCATTGGAGGTCTGGTGGTAGTGAGATGTCTCGGGTTTGCAATACTCGCACTAAGGCCTCTCCAATCTTATTGTTCGGCGTAGAAGCACCTGCAGTCATGCCCAGGGTAAAAGGCTTTTGGGGCAACCAGTCTTTCTCAACGGCTTGTTCGGTGTCTGCACCAACATCAGGCTTGTGTCTAATGGTGGAAGTTTCCAGGTCTATGCAGCTGGCATCTTCTATGTGGTAGGTTCTTGTGAACTGTCTACATAGGTGAGCTAGATGATCAGTGTTTGAGGAATTATAGCCACCGATGACTAACATCACCTCTGGAGGCCCGTCATCCATCAATTCCCGCACTGCGTCTTGTCGCTCCTGAGTAGCAGAGCAAATGGTACCAAAGGAGCGGAAATGTTCCTCAGCGTATGTTTCGCCAAGGCCGTCTGCCATGGCTTTTCTAACCCGAGCCCCGAGTGCCATTGATTCACTGGCGAGCATAGTTGTTTGGTTGGCCACACCTATCTTCTTGAGATCTCTGTCAGGGTCAAAACCTGCCGTGGCTTTCTCTAGGAAATGCTGTGAGAACTCTTTCTTGGACAGCGCTCCATTTTCTCCTGTTATGTAATCACAGATGATTTCAGCTTCCTTCATATCCCGCACAATGATGTATCGCCCATCGGAATATTTTCCTACCTGGGATGCAGTTGCTCTAGATTCTTCATGATAGTGCTTGCCATGTATCAGGGCTGTGAAGCCATCTTTTGCGTAGCTTTCCACTCTTTTCCACACTAGCAACACCGATCCACAGGTTGTATCGACTAAGATACAGCCAATATCTCGCAATGTTTTGAGGTCATGAAGGGTTACTCCAAAGGCTGGTAAAATGACTACGTCTTCCTTTGTTAGTCCTGAAAAATCAAACACCCCAGAACTGGTGGGCTGAATGAAATCCATTTCCATATCTCTCAAGCGTTGGTTGACATGTGGGTTGTGAATGATTTCTCCAACCAATCGGATTCTCCGATCGGGGAATTTGTGTCGAGCTTCATAGGCATAGTCAATAGCCCTGTCGACGCCATAGCAAAAACCAAATTCTTGAGCTAGATGTACCGTCACGTCACCCAGCATTTCCTTGTGGCCCTTGTCTCGTATTCTTTGAATCAGGCCGGAATGGTATTCAGCGTCGATTAAGGGTTGTACCTGCGACTTTAATCCGAATCCCTTTCGGAAGTAGTTGTTTGTCATTTCTCCCCGTGTCACATGTAGTCGTTTTTGGCTTATCACTGCTAGGGTTACTCCCAAGTTAGCAGGGCCTAGAAGAATCTAAGGGATTTAGGGTCTAATGCACTACTACTAAAAGAGCTAGAGAGGCCTTTGAGTATAGCCGTGAACGTGATATGTTCGAGCCCATGGACAATCCGACAGATTTTCTCGAGAAGTTACTTGACGCACCAGGCCCGTCGGGGTTTGAGCGCAGGGCAGCAGAGGTGTGGCGAAAGGAAGCGGAAACCTTTGCTGACTCGGTTGGGACTGACGTGGCGGGAAACACTTCCGCAAAGATCAATCCAGACGGGTCCCCATGTGTTATGCTGGCGGGTCACATCGACGAAATAGGTTTTCAGGTTACTCATATGGACAAGCAAGGGTTCTTGTACTTTGCTGGTGTTGGGGGGTGGGATCCCCAGGTTGTTGTGGGACAAAGAGTGCGGATTTTGACCAACCAGGGTGACTTGATGGGGGTTGTAGGGAAGAAAGCGATTCACCTACAGAAACCGGAACAGAGAAAAAAGGTTTCCCAGCTGAGCGATCTGTGGATTGATATTGGGGTGACTTCTCGAGAGGAAGCTCAAGATTCAGGAGTAAGGGTGGGAGATCCTATGGTAGTAGATTGTTCTATGATCCGAATGAAAGGGGATCGTATCTCTAGCAGGGCTATAGACGATAGGGTTGGGGCCTACGTTGTCTTGGAAGCTCTGCGACTAATAGGGGACGCCACAACGGATAGTTGTGCAGTGGCTGTAGCCACTGTACAGGAGGAAATAGGAGGCGGCTCTGGAGGAGGAGCACGAACGAGCTCTTTCGCATTGCGCCCAGACGTGGCCCTTGTGGTTGACGTGACATTCAGCACGGATGTACCAGATATATCCAAGAAAGAACTGGGAGATCACAGGCTCGGTGGGGGCCCTGTTCTTAGCCGAGGCTCTGCAGTTCATCCTGTCGTTTTCGAACGGTTGGCAGCGGCAGCGGAATCAGAAGACATTCCCTATACTATTCAGGCTGCACCTAGGGCGACCCGGACAGATGCAGATTCCATTTACATGAATAGGGCGGGTGTGCCGACGGGACTTATCTCAATACCTAACAGGTACATGCACTCGCCAAACGAGATGATCAGCCTTGCGGACCTGGCTAGCGCAGCCAGGCTAATTGCAGCATTTGTGCTGGGCCTTGGCAAAGACACCGATTTTACGCCACTTTGATAGACTATGTGAAGTGGGGGTTGCGTGTTGTACTTGAGTGGCTTGACCTGAAGGGCTCCCTTGCCTACCCTTTTCCGACTGTAGGGCGGTTTGGTTAATAGAGTTTGCTAAAATTTATCACAAGGTTAGCGTGAAATGTTTGATGTCAATGAGGTGGTTGGAGAGCTACAAGGCTTAAGGGAAGAGGGCTATCTTTCGGACGCCCTGCTGCGTCGTGCAGTGAGAAGCATTTTCAGTTCAGAGGAACGTTTTGATTGGGTGGGGATTTATTTGCTGCGGTCAGAAGACAATGCACTCTGGCTTCATAACTACCTTGGCGATCCAACACCCCATGCAACAATCCCAGTAGGAGAAGGGGTCTGTGGAATGGCTGTTGCCAATAACGAGAACATTAATGTTCCTGATGTTACGCAAAACGACAATTATCTATCCTGTAGTCCAAAGGTAAAGTCGGAAATGGTTGTTTTAATCCGTGGGAATGATCAAATATTCGGACAAATCGACATCGACAGCCATCAAGACGCGGCTTTCACAGACGAAGATCTCGCTGCCCTAGAAGAGGTAGCAGGAAAACTAGCTGAGCAGATGGTGCAAGAACTAACCCCCTGATTGCAACCGTAACGACTGCTATTCCATTGGACACAGCTCTAGGCGAGGCGAACACGCAACGCTTAAGCGGTCGCTAAACTACTGAAATGTACTGACAAGGCTAAAAAAGACTTGCCCGTCGTTATTTGATCGAGCTCCTCTGGCCTGAGCTCCAGAGTCATAGCTGTCTACAAAAGAAAATTGGATAGCTATACTCTGGCTCAACTGCAAGGAAACACTTTGTCTTGAGCTAAGCGTAAGGTTAGAAAATCTCTTTAATTCAGGCTCCATAGAAATATCGCTTTCAATCGTGAGCCGACCGTCACGAAGCTCTTTGGCGAAGGCAAATCCCGCCGACCATTTTCCGACCATTTTTCTTTCGATAAGAAATAGCTCTTCTTCGAGGGGAATGGTTTTTTCTGCCAATAGAGCAAAACTAAACTCAGTCTCCATTCCCTGGAGCTCTCGTTCATATTTTCCTCCTGCACCCATGTTGTAGCGCAAGTCAATCTTTTTCTCATAAGCAGATTCAATTTTCCCAAGAAGAAACCCCTTGAAAGCGGACCCTGCTTCAAAATCAACATCTGAGGTGATTTCCCAAGCCCTTTTGTTCATTACGGTTTCACCTTGTTTATTGGCCGACTCGCCATAGGCAAAAGCAGCGCGGCCGTTTAGGCTCAAGAGACCAGTGTCTGCTTCTCCAGATAGCGCTGTTGTTACAGCGAATTGGCTAGTGTTACCAAAAAATGCACTAGCTCCGAGTTCTCCCTTGGCCTCCCAAATCGGAAGAGAATTTGCGCCTGCTACAACCGTGGGGGAGCCTGATTGCGCTAATAGAGGTCCTGCTAAGAGTGTGGAAAATATAGCTTTAAAGAGGGTTGGCCACATTGGCGTTTTCTGGTTCGGAAGGGATAGGTTCTTTTGGAATATTTGTACCACCCTGCACTTCGGGCAGTGTTCCACTAGGTCGCTCATTTAGAAACCCCTTGCAAGCCTCACGTAACCTCTAGAGGTTATGATAAACCAAATTTGTAAAGAAAGAAAACGTCAGCAATTAGAAGTGGAGGGCCGGCTAGTGAGCAACATAGACGAACAAAGGGTAAATGGTCTAACCGTGAAAATTGACCGGGACCTTTGTGTGGGCTTTGGGGACTGTATAGATCTGGCGGAAACTGTATTTGAATTTGATGAAGAGAACATAGCTGTGATCAAAGAAGAGATTGATATTAAGACGTTCGACGAAGAGGGCTTTCTGGAGGCTTGTAGAGCCTGTCCTGTAGATGCTATTACAGTCTTGGACGGTAACGGTGAGCAGGTGGCACCCTGAGTAGTAATAATAAAAATAGTGGGGAGTGGTATAAAATATGAGAAAAATCCGCACCTATCAGGAAGTGAGCCATACCACGGAGTCTGAGCTTCTTGAACAAGTGATCGAGCAACAAGAGCGACTTGCCGATCGTCTATCTCAAGTGAAACGGCTTGTTGCAATAGCAAGTGGGAAAGGCGGTGTGGGAAAAAGTGCAATAACAGCAAATCTGGCCGTGGGTTTGGCAAAGAAGGGGTTTAAGGTTGGTGCTACGGATGCAGATTTGAATGGCCCTTCCCTGGGGAGGATGCTCAACGTTTCGGGTGCTAGGCTGAGAGATTCTGCAGATGGAGTAGAGCCAGCAATGAGTCCCGATGGTGTGAGTGTAATGTCTATGGAGTTGCTCCAGAACGAGGCGGACGCCCCTCTCAAATGGAGAGAGCCTTCATTGGGAGGGTTCATTTGGCAGAGCAGCCTGGAGACTGGGGTTTTGAGGGAGTTTCTTGGGGATGTAGTGTGGGGAGATCTCGATGCGCTTTTAATTGATGTTCCTCCTGGGACAGATAAGATTAAGAGGCTCCTGGAGTTGCTTCCCAGCCTCGACTTAATGCTTTTGGTAACCACACCCTCAGAAACAACCCGATTTGTAGTTGCAAAATCTATTCGCTTGGCTCAGGAGGCGATGATAGAAAATATTGGTTTAGTGGAGAACATGGAGTCGCATGTTTGCCCGTCGTGTGGCCATGCTTCCAGACTTTTTGGCACTGGGCAGGACCTTGAAAAGGATTCCGAGGAAACATTGTCTCTATGGGGACGGATACCGTTCGACCCCAGATTGGGTGCTTCTACTGACCAAGGAAAGTCTTTGATCAGCACAGAACCCGACTCAGCGACTGCCGTAGCCTTGGGAGACCTTGTGGAGCGGGTTAGCAAGTATATCAAAGGAGGCTGAGGATGAAATTTCTATGTATTGCCTGTGATACAGTTATGGATTTTGCTGAACGACAGATTCCAGGGGATGGCACCCTAGCGGCTGTTTTTGAATGTGGTTCTTGCGATAGAGAAGTGGCGATGCTAACAAACCCAATGGAAACCCAATTGGTATCTAGTATGGGTGTGAAGATTGGGGGAAGAGAAGTGCCAGCACAGCCAATGGAACTTGCCCGCACCTCAATGGAAGGAGGAAGCGAGGACGTATTCGATCCGACCGACGAACCCGTACAGGACCCGACAGCACATCCAATGAGAGTGACTTGGACATCCGAAGCAGTGGGACGGTTAGACAATGTTCCTAGCTTTGTCAGAGGGATGGTCAAAAGGATCTATACGGACTGGGCTCAGCAAAATGGCGTTAACGAAATGAACCCACAAATAATGGATCGGGCTCGAACGGAACTCGGATTAGAGGGCATGTAGCATTTGTTTAAGATCAATTCACTTTCCTATAAATACCTCTCGGGCAGGGAGGGGTTGAGGGATGTTTGTATGGAAGGTGCTGTTGGTGACCGAATCGTTCTTATGGGACCTAACGGCTCAGGGAAAACCACTCTTCTAAGAGCACTTGCCACAGAGCTTAATAGTGAGGGCTCTGTTGAAGTGCTGGGTCGCTCGGCAGACGGGAACCTCCAAGAAATCAGGCGAAGGATGGCTTTCGCTGGGGACCGCCCAGTGCATTTAGAAGAATTGAGTGGTATTGAGAATGCTCAATTGTTTGCTGATCTATACGGCCTAGAGCGGCAGCATGCCAAGTCTGTTTTGGACAACTTGTTTGCGAGGTTTGGCTTGTCCGAAGTGAAAAATTTTCCTGTCAGCTCATACTCCCATGGGATGAAAAAGAAACTGCAGCTTGTCGAAGGCTTCGTGCATAGCCCCGAACTGATGGTCCTAGATGAACCGACATTGGGCTTAGACCCTCTGAGCTTAGAGGCATTTATAGATTTTATTGTTCGAATTAAGGAAGGCTGTGTAGTCATGGCAACGAACGATCCTTTAGTGGCAACGAAGGTTGCCACTTCGGTGGTATTCCTGATGGATGGCAGCGTTGTTGCTAAGGGGTCGCCAGAAGAGCTGCTGGATCAACTTGATGAAGAAGTTAGAGTGGAGATATGGACATCGGGGCCCGAACAAAAGATTACTAGTTTGGAGTCGGATGGAATAGTAGCCCGTGTTTCTCCTGATAAAATAGTGGCCAACATGCCCGCTGACGTAGCACCTCTGCCCGAACTGATGAGAACTATTCTACGAGCAGGCTTTGAAATCTCTAGGGTGGAAATAGCAAGGCCAGATCTGAGTGATGTTTTTCTTTTGCTAACAGGAAGGTCACTGACAGAGGAGTCTGCAGCGGCAAGGGACCAGCTAACGTGACGATAATGAAAGCCGAGTGGCAGATAGCTATTAGGAACAAACGGTTGCTATTTTTTAACATTGTAGTGCCGATTGTATTCATAGCACCACTGATTCTGAGTGGTGCGCCTGGCGTTCATGTTACTGCCATACTTGTTGTCCTCTTTGCATTATTTTCAACTTTTGGATCTAGTATTCCTCTTATCAGGGATAAGGAATCCGGCCTGCTCCAGAGGTATGTGATGACGGGAGTGAACCCTGGGTTTTTGCTACTACAAAGGACCCTGGTTTTCACTTTGATCGACTTCTTGCAACTAGTGCCTGCTCAAGCTTTAATAATCATCGTCTCAGGCGGCAATTTTGGGGAAATATCACTTTTCATGACAATGGTGTTTTTAGCTTTGATTGCTGGCAATTTGTTTGGAGTGCTTGCAGCTTCAGCCTCCAGGTCTATAGCCGAAGGAGCCCTGTTTTCCAGCTTTCTTGGCCTTTTTATGATTCATTTTGCTGGGGTTTTTCGAGTGGCTGTTCCTGGCAGCTTGGTTTCTATTGTGGAGCCCTGGATTCCATTTCGCCCTTTATACCTCAGCGTGAGAACAATTGTTTTAGGGGCTGAGCCAGTGATGGGTTCAGATTTGGCACCACCCTTGTTCTTCACATTGGTTCTGATAATGGGTACATATTTTAGAGGAAAAGTCTTTTTGGGAACAACAAATAGATAGAGATCTAGTCGAGGGATTTTTGGAGCAGAGCGTGCTAGCCGCTCCGGATATTCTGAGGGGTTGTATATGCAACATGGGGTAGGGATGGCCTAGCTTGTGCTTTTTGTCACAAGCAGCTAGTTTTACACGTGAAAAAATGAGGCATTTACTGCATAAAATAAGCAGGTTTAGGAGGGTAAGCGGAAGGCCACAGATTTCTGTTTAGAACCACCCATTATAGTGTAATGAAATCCGTTGGTTTTCCAGGTTAAACATAAACATCCTTGACCGGAATTAGGCGGCTGGGATGATTCGAGGCTAAGAGTATGTACAGTGAAGTGTTTGTTCCGATCGACAATTCCGACCACTCCCATTGGGCCGTAGATAGAGCGGTTGAAATCTGTAAAAATTCTGGCGGTAGCATTGTCGGAAACCACGTATACGCAGCTCGGCTGCACGATGTTCGTTTCCGACAGCTGGAAACTGGACTTCCTGCACAGTTTCAAACTGCTCAAGAAATTAAACGGCAACGCAAGGTACATGACAAGCTCATTGAGAAGGGCTTACAGCTGATTTCTGACTCCTTTTTGGATCAAACAGCTAAGACATGCTCGAAAGCAGGGGTTCCCCTTACTAGGCAATTGTTAGAGGGCATTAATTATGAGGAAATCATAAGGGAAGCTAATAAGGGGGCTGGGAGACTTCCTAGTCTCATTGGCTTTGACCCAAACATTGCTGATAAATATGATGGTGGCGAGAACGTACGGAGTGACGTCAAGCTTGGAGATGATGGCCGGATCGTGGCTGAAGATGAGGACCCAGAAGAAAAGCTGGCTGGTTCGAGTGGCCGTGAATATGACTTGATGGTCATAGGCGCTCACGGGATCGGGATCCAACCCCTTTCTCAACTGGGAGGGATGGTTTCCAGAGTCATACGGCACGTAGAGAAGGATATCCTGATAACCAAAGACGAGAGGCCTCTGAGTGAAGGTTCGTGGATGGTCTGTGTAGACGGGTCCTCCTATTCTTATAAAGCGATGCGCCAAGCCTTGGAAATGGCTCGGGATTTCAAGGCCAAACTTTTTGTCTGCTCAGCTTTCGATGTGGAATATCATCATTCTGTTTTTGGTAACATCAAAGACATTCTTTCTGTGCAAGCTTCAAAGGTTTTTAAATTCGAAGAACAGGAGGAACTTCACAATAATATCATAGACAAGGGACTGCTCAAGCTGGCCCAAGCCAACTTGAAAAGAGCTGAGATAATGGCCGAGGAATTCCCAGATGTGGAGATAGAGACGCAGATTCTAATTGGGAAGCCATTCCAGTGTATCCTTCAGTGGATAGAGGAGATTGATCCTAGCCTTTTGATCCTATCCAGGCACGGCAATCACCGAATTGAAGGAACTGAGATGGGTTCTCAAGTGGAAAACCTGTGTCGACTAGCCCCTGGCAACATGTTAGTGACAAGCACCTTAGGCGTGCGACCAGATGACATTCCTTGGATTGAAGAAGACGGCGAATCTGGACTGGAATGGGCTCCTGATGCAGAGGTGCGTATTTTGAGGGTTCCTCCCTTTGCGCTGGGAATAGCTAGAAAGGCTGTAGAAGAGTTCACCATGGATAATTACGGTCCTGGAGCGAACGGGACATATAAAATAGAGGCGAACGGTGCGGGTTCCCGGACCCTTGAAGCGATTGAAGCTGAGCCAGACGGCGAATCTGTCCCTCCCCTAGGGAAAGATGGGATGCCGATGGTTACAGGTGATCGCTTGGACGAGGCCATCAAGAAGCTGCTACCTACCCATATGCAATTGATAATGGGCATAGGTACGGCAGAAGAGCTGGTACTAGCGGAGGTGAAGGCCGAAGAAGCAATGAAGCGGACCCTAGTCCAGGGTCTCGATCTCGATCCCGATCCTGAGGTAGCTACGATAGAAACTACCTGTCCATACACTGGCCATGTTACCACAAGAGAAAGAATTTCGACAGATCCTGTTCAGTGGACCGAGGAGGCTTTCGAGAGACTTGACCAGGTTCCGCTAATAGCCCGGCCTCTGGCCAGGAACACAGTTGAGAGATTCGCGCGAGAGCATGAATTTTGGCGAGTGACAACCATGGTAATGGACGAGAATAAACAGGCTATGATCGAGGCGGATGAGTTCGATTTGGACACAATGTTAGTCATGTTTAAAGAGCTTCAGACAAAACAGCTTAAAGCGGCTGCTGAAGGCGTAGATGGAATGACTCCCGAGATGAGGAAATTCATAGACGAAGCAAAGGCTAACGGAGTGACGCGCTGTCCTATTAGGGATGTTGAGGAGGCGGCAGAAGACTGTCCAGTTGATCTCAATATGGTTTCACCGAAGGACGCCAAGTCGGCCATAAAGAAGTTTATGGATGCGGAGAACAATAAGGCGTGAATCCAACCTCAGGCACAGCGATACTATCCGAAGATACAGCAGTGGCCCCAGCCCAAAGGTCAGGGGACTCCTATATTCCCCACATCGTTGCATGGAACCTCACGAAGAGGTGCAATTTGGCCTGTGCACATTGCTATATTTCCGCCGGATCTTGGCATGCTCAAGAAACTGAGCTTTCTACGGAAGAGTGTATGCGAATACTTGGTGAGATTTTGAATGTGAATTCGAATCCAATGCTGATTCTGACAGGAGGAGAACCACTGCTACGGGATGACCTTGAGGCCATTGCAGAAGAAGCTTCCTCCAAAGGTGCTACAGTGGTAATCGGAACAAATGGAACTGGCCTCACAGAGGCCAGGATCGATTCACTTATGAAATCGGGTGTTAAGGGGGTGGCAGTCAGTATCGATTCACTTAGTGCCAAGTACCACGATCGGTTTCGACATGGGGGGGGAGCTCTCAGTGAGACACAGGAAGCAGTAAGCCGATGCGCTGAAAAGAGCTTGGATTTTGTAATACAAACGACGGTGACCAGCGGTAATCGACATGAGTTGAAAGATCTTGCTAAATGGTCAGCTGACGCGGGAGCAATTTCATTCAACGTATATTTTGTTGTCCCAACAGGGAGGGCTGAACGAATGAAGGGAATGAGTTCAGCTGAGAATGAAGAGGTATTGGCAGAGCTGGTTGTTTTGGAAAAAGAATACAGGGGAACCATGATGGTTCGGTCTAAGTGCCAACCACAAATAATGCGACACGTTTTTGAAGAGTCGGCCGACTCCCCCCTCCTTAATTATGAGACTCGTTGTCCCTGCGGAGTTCATTATGTCAGGATTACCCCAGAGGGTAAGGTGACTCCGTGTCCGTACATGCCCTTAATTGCGGGAGACCTTCTCACTCAAAGCTTTAAGGAGATTTGGGAAACATCCTCAGTATTCACCGATTTGAGAGAGGGAGAGCTCTCGGGTCGCTGTGGTCGCTGTGAATACAAAGAGGTGTGTGGTGGTTGTAGGGCTAGGGCTTACGCGGACACTGGGGACTATCTGGGCCCTGATGACTCCTGTGCGTATGACCCTGTGGGGGACAAACCCTTGGTAACCTCAAGAGTTGGAAAATCTTATGGTCAAAAGGCAGAAGAAGGTAATATAGAATGGACCTCAGAAGCCTATGAGAAAATGGAAAAGATACCAAGTTTCGTCCGGGGTGTTGTTGTCGAACGACTTGAAAAATATGCAAAAGACAAGGGGTATGAGGTAATAGACATGGAGGTCATGAAGAAGGTCCGAGAAGATATGCCAGTAGATTTTTCGAAGAAGCGACCTTTCTTTTTAGGTAGAGGAGGTAGGGCTTAATGGCTATCCTGCCGATTAAAACTAACAAGGCTGGACGCTCGGGTGGAGGAGTAACCTGTAGACGTGGCCTGTGTTGGACAGCCTTGGCCGTTTGCGGGGTTCTGGCCCAGCTGGCAATTCCTGAACTGTTGCTGGCTCAAGCAACTGAAGGTGCTCGTCAGTACGGGGAATTCCCGCTTATTGGTAGCAGAGCAGCGATTTGGATTGCAGCTCAAGTGCATCTATTGTTCGCTGCTTTTGTGCTGGGCGTGCCTATGTTTGCTGTGGTGGCTGAAGCAGTTGGGATATTTGGTGGAGACAAAAAGTACGACAAACTAGCGAAGGAATTCACCAGATTATTGCTGGTGGCGTATTCAGCCACTGCGATTTGGGGGGCTATTTTATCCTTTCTTTTAGTTACCCTTTACCCTGGACTATGGCTCTATCTCGTCGAAATCTTTGCGGTTTCAATGTGGGTTTATGTGGGTCTGTTTTTCTTCGAGTCTTTCACCCTCTATTTGTATTACTATGGATGGGATCTGTGGAGCACAGGACGAGCGAAGTGGGTACATTGGACCCTTGGTATAATGCTTAATGTGTGGGGGACTTTGGTGATGTTTATCGCCAACTCGTGGCTCACTTATATGATGAGCCCGCCAGCAGATGTCACACCTGATACTGCCCCTGGAATGGTACAGTTTTGGAGCGCTTTCGCGAACGCAACGTGGATGCCCATTAATATTCACAGGATTATTGCAAACGTTGTGTTCGGTGGAGCCATCGTAGGCGCCTATGCGGCGTATCGATTTTTGGTTGCTAAGACTGACGAAGAAAGAGCTCATTATGACTGGATGGGCTACATAGGAAACCTTATAGCTATTGGCGCCCTAATCATCTTGCCATTTGCTGGCTACTACCTTGGTAGAGAGATTTATGAATTCAACCAGCAAATGGGAATCACTATGATGGGTGGCTTCATGAGCTGGCTATGGATTATACAGGCGTTTTTAATTGGAGTGCTATTCCTGGCTGGCAACTATTATCTATGGGTAGGTATGGGGCGTATTCCTGGAGCCGAACGTTTCACGCCTTATACTAAGTACATGTTGATCGTTCTTGTTGTTGGAGTGATGGTGTGGGCGACACCTAACAGCATGATTGCGGATAGGGAGGAAATTGCTGCCATGGGAGGAACCCACCATCCATTTCTGGGGGTTCTTGGAGTGATGAGCGCGAAGAATACAGCGGTCAATCTGATGATTTTGACAACTTTCCTATCTTTTTTGCTGTATCGCAGAGCTAATTCCCGTCCCACTGTTGATTGGGCTAAAACAGCTACGTTCGTGCAAGGTGCTTTGTTTGTTATATCGGCTATCATAGTCGTTTTTTATGGTGTCTATGGCTATTTCGTACCAGCAATCGTGAGGATAGGATTTTCTGTGTACCAAGTACTGGCAGTGCTAGCAACAATTGTTGGAGTGATTGCCATCGACGTCTTTATGTTGCGAGGTGCTGAATCCAGGGGGGATATCCAATGGGGACAAATGCCACCCAGGTCACAGTATGCTCTTTTCATTTTAGCGGTGACCTTCACATGGCTAATGGGACTGATGGGGTTTGCGCGCAGCGGGATCCGACAGCATTGGCATGTTTGGGAGGTAATGCGAGACACCAGCAGTGAAGCAGCCACTCCAGCTCTTGGGTATGCGGCCATTGTCATATCTGGTTGCGTTCTGATTTTCTTTGCTTTGGTATCCTTCATCTTTTGGCTTGGCGGTTTAGCAGAAAAGGGTTCGCAAGCAAGTTCTGACAAAGGTGAGACGAGTGGTCACACAGAAGTCGCAAAGTGAAACAGGAAGAGGGGTTTATCGGATTGTTGAATAACACTAGGGGCATGTTGTGCTAGCAGAAAACTTAAAGATTATCGGAGTTGTTGTGGGAACGATTGGCGTCTTCACTTTACTGGCAAACTCAATCCCCCAAGTACAGTCTGAGGTTCCACAAGACTTAAGTTTCGGTGCAGATGTTAGTGCAGCCGAACTGACCGCTTCTGGTGAATTGTTGTATGGTTCGGCTGGCGGTTGCACCGCATGCCATGGTCTTGGTACTAGGGCGCCCAATCTTTTGACTGGAGATGGTAGCGAAGGTCCAATTGGTGCACGATGTGGCGATCGGGTTTCAGGTGAAAGCTGCAAGGAATACCTGTATCTGGCTATGGTGGAGCCCAACGTGTTTTTAGTAGACGGGTACAGCCCCATAATGCCAGATATGAGGCGCTCTCTCTCCAACGATCAGATATGGGCTATAGTGGCATATCTAGAAGCGCAGGGAGGGGAGGTTACAGTGACTGGGGCGGACATAAATCAGGGAGGAGGCGAATCTGGTTCAGCTACTTCTACTGCAGTTGCAGATAACAGCGCCGCTGGCCCATCGAGCACCTCGACTGATCCGATGGATATATTGAATGGCAATGCTTGTTTGGGGTGTCATGTCCTTGATGGGGCAGGTGCGCCGATTGGCCCCAGTTTTGATGGGATTGGTTCAAGATTGTCTGCGGAGTATATACGTGAGTCGATCTTGGATCCAGGTGTTAGTGCTTCGGAAGGCTTCGAAGAATCTTTAGGTATGATGCCCGCCATGTACGGGGATCAGCTGACGGCACAGCAGTTGGAGAACGTAGTGACTTTTCTGGTAAATAGACGGTAGGTTGGATATTAAATGAGGAAATATTTTAGTGGGCCGTTAGGCCAATCGGTAGTGATTTTGGGGGTGAGTTATCTCCTCCTGGAATATGGCATAGCCTATATCCCTCCCCTCTTTGGGGTCGAAAGTGGACCTATCCCAGATTCAGTTTTGTTGCAATACATGGCCACCGTTGCTATAGGAATTTTACTTTGGGTAAGTTTTAATGAAAACGCATGGGAGGAATTTAAGGCGCCCTTCCATACTGCTATGGTAGAGCCTCGCCAGGGGAAGGTCCGTGTTGCCCTGATTTTGTTGGTGCCAGCGTTGGTGGGCTTGATGACCTTCAATTCTGTCAGGCCTTCAATTGCTGCCCCTCCTAGTCTGCGATCCATCCACCCTGCCCCACCAGGGCAGATTGACTTTCAGGGAAGTACTATGGAGTTGGCGGGCGTGGAAAACCCACTCCGGACCTCTGGTTCTCTAGAGGACCATTATTTGGAAGGAAGGAGAGTTTATTACCAGAATTGTATGGCCTGCCATGGTGATGCCTTGGGTGGGAGGGGTCATTACGCTCAGGGATTTAATCCGGGTCCTGCTAGCTTCCAAGATGTGGGTACCATAGCACAGCTGACGGAAAGCTATGTATTCTGGCGTGTCGCAAAAGGTGGTCCAGGGTTGCCGAACGAAGGAGCACCTTGGAACTCGGCAATGCCAGCATGGGAGGATTTCTTAACCGAAGATGAGATTTGGGCAGTCATTCTGTTCATGTATGAACAGGCAGGTCATGAGCCTCGTACTTGGGAAGAAGAAGGAGAGGAGCATTGATGTCTATATCAAAGAGTAGTATGGCAGTATTAGCAATTGGTTTAGCCATGATGGTCCCTCAGGGCCTCGATGCGTTACAGGAGAATGACCAGCTGGGCAAGGTGACCTATGATCGTTGGTGTTCTGAGTGTCATGGTGTCGATGGCAGTGGCAATGGATCAGCGGCTGGGTATATGCTTCCGCGACCTAGGGACTTCACTTTGGCTCTTTATAATATTCGCACTACAGCGAGCGGAGACCTTCCTACAGACGAAGATCTATTAAGAGCTATCAATATGGGCGCACCAGGAACAGCCATGCCCCCCTGGGAAGATGTTTTGACTGAAACTGAAAAAGAAGCTCTGATACAATATATCAAAACTTTTTCGAGATTTTTCTCTCCGGATGAGAATCCAGTGCCATTGGACCTGGGCAGTCCCACGGGGGTTACGGAAGAGGTTATAGCAGAAGGCAGAAGGCAGTATGAGGCCATTGAGTGCTGGAAGTGTCATGGTGATCAGGGTCGTGGTGACGGGGAGTCCGCACCAACACTGATGGACGATACAGGGTTTCCAATTGCAGCTGCAGATTTAACAGAAAATTGGTTTTTCAATGGCGGTGCAGAAGTAGAGGATATTTATAGAGCTTTAAGGACTGGGCTAGACGGTTCTCCAATGCCAAATTTTTCAGATGTTCTCAATGCTGGAGTCATCACTGATGAAGAACTTTGGGCTATGGCACATTATGTGCGAAGTCTCGCTCCGGAGGATGCACCAGGAATTTCCGAAGTTGTTCAGGCGAAGTTGCTAGTTGACGAAGGAGCTCAGGTAGCTACATCAGCTGATGATGAGGCCTGGACAGAAATTGAAGGGACATATATACCCCTTGTAGGACAGATCATAGTAAAGCCTCGGTGGTTCGATCCAAGGGTGGATGGTGTGTGGGTTAAGGCCATGCACAACGGCAGCGATATTAGCATCATGGTGAGTTGGAGCGATCCCAATAATAGCCCAGATCCGCTGTGGTCTGACTGGCAGTCTCAGGTAGCCACAATTATGGAACCCAAAGAAGATCCAAGTAGTAACATGGGTGAAAATCCAGACCAATTGGTGGTGCAGTTTCCAATGCAAATGCCAGAGGGTATGGAGCGTCCATATTTTCTCAAAGGTGACAGTCGTCGGCCAGTCTATTTGTGGGAGTGGAAAAGTGATAGAATGACTGCCCTGGAAGGAGAGGCTCGAGGGATAGGCACTGAAACCTTTCAGACGGAAGGTCAAGATGTCAGCGTTGATGCCGTTCATAAGAATGGACAATGGCAAGTGATATTTACGAGACCCCTACTCACTTCAGATGAAAATGATTTAGATTTCGTAACTGGTGAAGCTATTCCAATGAGCTTTTTTGCTTGGGATGGTAACAACGGTGAATCTGGTAATAGGGGTTCGTTAAGTTCTTGGTATTTTTTACTACTGGAAGAACCGATATCGACCAAGGTTTATGTGGCGCCCCCGATAGCAATGTTGATTGCGGGGGCTTTGGGATTTTTGATGGTGAGAAGGGCTCAAAGACGTGAGATGAAATCATTAAGAAGTTAAGGAAACAATTTAAAGCGCTCATAGAGGCGGAGGAATCATGTTTGTTCTAGGAAAGAAAGGGAAGCTGTTTAGCGTTACACTTTTATCTACTTTAATCATTGTGGGTTGTGGGGGTGGTGATGGCGGTTCGGATAGTTCTGGGTCGTCTGCTACATCTTCAGGAGCTGTCGTGGAGAATCCAGTAGATCCTTCTACGGCTGGGAACATCTCTGGTTCGGTGGCTTTCGAAGGCAGTGCTCCAGCTATGGACGCCATTGATATGAGTGCAGAGTCTGTTTGCGCTGATAAGCATGCAAATACGCCTATGGCCCAATCAGTAGTGGTAAACGACAATGGCACGCTTGGTAATGTCTTTGTCTACGTGAAAGAAGGTAGTGCAATTGAAGGTATGCAGTTTCCAACTCCAGCAGCCGTCCTACTAGACCAAGATGGGTGTGTATATACTCCCCACGTTATGGGAGTGATGGTTGACCAGGAAATCACAATTAGAAACAGTGATGGCTTACTGCACAACATCAATGCAACACCCACCGAGCAACGAGGCTTTAACACAAGCCAGCCTGTCAGTATGGATACATCACAGGATTTCGGGACTCCTGAGGTGATGATTCCTCTTAGGTGCGATGTTCATAGTTGGATGACTGCATATATTGGAGTAGTGACCCATCCATTCCACAGCGTATCCGATGGTAGTGGGAGCTTTAGCCTCTCTACTCTTCCCGAAGGGGAGTACGTATTGGAAGCTTGGCACGAAGAGTATGGAACACAGACACAAACGGTCACTGTGACCGCTGGAGGAACTGCTGATGTCACCTTTACATTCAGTGCTGATATGGCGAACGCAGTTGTGCCAATGGGTGCGCCTCTTGATCCCCATGATCATTCAGTACTAGCTGATCACCAGTAGGGTAGTTTTTCAGTAAGGCTGTTGTAGAACCTAAAAGGGAGAGAATTCCTGGATGAATTTGTCGTGGCTTATGCCGGAAAGCGTATCTACGTTTGGGCCGGCTTTAGATAACCTCTATTACGTTATCCTGTGGATCACAGGAATAGTATTTGTCGTTACGGAGGTCATACTTGTCTATTTCATGATCAAGTACAGGCATAAAGAGGGTAGAAAAGCTGAGTATATCGAAGGTAGCAGCAAGGCTGAGTGGATCTGGACTTCGGCAACAGCTGTAATAGTCATTGCTATAGCGTTCTATTCAAAAGGAATCTGGGACGAAATTCGGCATCCAGATATGTTTCCAGAAAACGCTTATGAGCTAAACGTCACGGCTAGGCAATATGAGTGGAATGCTTCCTACGCAGGATCAGACGGCGTGTTAGGTACTGCTGACGATATTGTGTCAAGAAATCAGGTCCATATCCCAGTCGATGAACCCGTGATAGTCAACTTGGAATCGGTAGATGTTATTCATTCATTCTTTCTTCCAGAGTTTAGGGTGAAGCATGACGCTGTGCCAGGCGCTGTCTGGCCAATTTGGTTTGAGGCTACTCAAACAGGAGAGTTCCCACTTGCTTGTGCGGAGCTCTGCGGGCTCGGTCATTACCGAATGGGCGGCACTCTGATTGTTCATTCAAGAGAAGATTTTGACAACTGGCTTTCCGAGATGCAGGTGGAAGCGGAGGATGAAGAATGAGTAACCATATAGGAGATGGCCATTCAGAAGGTCATCATGACCAGGGTTTTATTAAGACCTATATTTTTTCTACAGATCACAAAATGATCGCCAAGCAGTTCCTAATCACCTCGCTACTATTTCTGGCTATCGGTGGAATTCTTGCCGCAATGATTCGGTGGCAGCTTGGATTTCCAGGCCAGCCTTTGCCGTTTAATCTGGGAGCTATCTTGCCAGATAGCATGGCGCCAGGCGGAATAATTTTGCCAGAATTTTATAATTCTCTGGTCACGATGCATGCAACATTCATGGTGTTTTTTGCGCTTATGCCCTTGATGGCTGGTGTTTTTGGGAATTTATTGATTCCGCTCCAAATCGGTGCTGATGATATGGCGTTTCCCCGCATCAATATGCTGTCCTTTTGGATAACTCCTGTGGCTGGTGCGATTATGCTTGCTAGCTTTTTCGTAGAAGGTGGAGCTGCTGGCGCCGGATGGACCTCGTATGCACCCCTGAGCACTTCTGGGGAATGGACCGGGGTTTATATGGGTCAAATTCTTTGGTTGGTCAGTCTGATTATCTTGGGCTTCTCGTCTATCACTGGGGCTTTAAACTATGTCACCACGGTGATAGCAATGCGTGCTCCAGGAATGACTTGGTTCCGTATACCGCTTGCTACTTGGTCATTGTTTATCACGGCATGGCTATTGTTGTTAGCGATTCCTATTCTGACGGGTGGTTTGATCCTGCTACTGTTTGACCAGACTATCGGAACCGCTTTTTTCCGACCAGAGGGAAGCGGAGAGCCCCTAATGTGGCAACATATTTTCTGGTTCTTCGGGCATCCCGAAGTGTATATCCTCATCCTTCCAGCGATGGGTTTTGTTTCTGAGGTTATTGCGAATAGATCTAGGAAGCCGGTTTTTGGATACCACTCAATGGTAGTGGCAATTGTAGCGATAGCGTTTCTGGGATGGATTGTCTGGGGCCACCACATGTTCCAAAGCGGAATGAATCCTTTCTTGGGAATGAGTTTTATGGCAACTACCGTGGTCATCGCAGTGCCTTCGGCGATAAAAACTTTCAATTGGATGGGTACTCTGTGGAAGGGAGATATTCATTTTGATACACCCCTGCTGCACGCGGTATCTTTCGTTGCACTTTTTATCATAGGTGGCTTGTCTGGTATCTTCTTGGCCTCGGCACCTGTGGATATTTATCTCCACGACACATATTTCATTGTTGCACACTTGCACTACGTGTTGGTGGGAGGAAGCCTGTTCGGGATATTCTCGGGTATAACATTTTGGTACCCGAAGATGTTTGGGCGTATGATGAACGAAGGCTTGGGTAAGCTACATTGGGGCATCTCATTCATTGCATACAATTTGGCATTCTTCCCGATGCATAACCTGGGGGTACAAGGGATGATGCGTCGAATATATGACCCTAACCAGTATGAGTTTTTGCAGAGCTTGCAGTCAACTAACACCTTTATCTCTAAAAGCGTTTTTGTATTTGCAGCTGCCCAGATTCTTTTTGCCATCAACTTTTTTTGGAGTATGAAGAAGGGTAAGAAAGCTGGGGATAATCCGTGGGATTCAAATGGACTAGAATGGGCTTGTCCTTCCCCGCCACCACATGGAAATTTTGCGGAGGTGCCCGTAGTACACAGGGGCCCTTACGAATACAGTCATCCAGACCGAGAAGAGGATTTCTGGCCGCAAGACGAGCCGATTGATCTGGGCAACAATGCCGCTAGTACTAACCCCGAAAACGAGTACGGAGAGTAAAAACCATGAGTGATGCTGGAGTTGGTACTATAGACCGCGCTCCAATGCCAGGTATAGGGGTGTTCAATAAGAAACTTGGTATGTGGGTGTTTTTATTGAGTGAAGTGATGTTTTTTACCTCACTCATTGGTTCATATATAATTTTACGTTACGCCCACCCGGAACACTTCGCTGAACCAGGAGTCCTTTTAAATGTAAATCTGACAGCAGCTAACACCTTTCTTTTGATCTGTTCCTCAGTGAGTATGGTGAAGGCTTTTGCGGCTATTCAGCAAGGAGATGTCAAAGGATTACAGAAGTGGTTGCTAGCGACAATTATAATGGGCGCTTGTTTTGTAGGGGTGCAAATTTATGAGTACATAGAATTGGGCCATGAAGGTTTTCTTCCTGCGCTCACTGATTATACTGCACATGCAGGCGGGCCATTATATGGTGCAACGTTCTATGCCATGACAGGCTTCCATGGGGCCCATGTGAGTCTTGGCGTGCTTGCTCTCATCTTTGTTTATATAAGAGCGTTGAGAGGAGAATACACTGTTGCAGATCACGAGGGAGTCGAAGTAATTGGACTGTATTGGCATTTCGTCGATTTAGTCTGGATTATTCTGTTCACCATCGTCTACCTCATTTAGATAAAGAGAAGAGAATATGCAAAACTCAGAAAACGGTGGCTCTGATCATTATTGGACATGGTTCGGCTGGAAGGTGGATATCTATATTGCCATTTGGGTGATACTTCTGGCTCTGACATTGGGTGAAGTGTTCTATGCATTTTTGCCACTGAACAAAATGATGCTAGCTCTAGGACTGATCGCCATGGCAATTTGGAAGGCGGCGCTAGTTGGTCTGTACTATATGCACTTACGCTACGAACCTAGGAACCTTTGGATTTTAGCTATTAGCCCAATCCCGCTAGCCTTTATCATGGTGCTAGCTATAATGACGGAGTTTGGTTGGTTAGTTGGTTGAACTAGAAGATTTCTAGAAGCTCGGGAAGTATTGATTTTGATTCAGCTGGAGCAAGGTTGTGGAGGAACAGTCAGGACTTAAGTTTGGGCTATTTTTTGCAGGGGTGGTAATGGCAGCTGTTCCAGTAAGTGTAGGTATTGGCTTTGCAGTGTTTCTGGTGCGAGAGTTGTGGAAGGAGTATCAATCTCGCTAGTTAAAATAGGTGGGTGGTGGCTATTCCTGCGTCAGGTCATTTTTCTTTAGGCCCTAAAAACCGATCCAGGTGAGCAAGGTAGTAAATCATTCCACTCCCTAGAATCACAAATGTGATGCCCAAAACCAATGAAACGTTCCCGCCGCTATTGGCAAATAGAGATATTTCATAAACTCCAAATCCCCAGCAAAATAAGATTGCAAAAACGATGAGGACTTTATGTAAATTCATTAAGGATAGCACTTGCTTAGTGTCCTCCTGTGGGTACCGACTCAGTACTGTAGGTGTAGGATAATTTTGTCATATCAGTGCTATTATGGGACGCCAGCAATGCTAATCGATTCATCTATCAACATCACTGGGATGTTTTCGCGCACTGGATAGAGTATAGAACCGTCTTTTGTAACAAGAGCTTCTAGCAAAGGTTCAGTCACAACGGATCCTTTACTATTAGTCAGGGTTCCTTTTGAGATGGCAGCATTCAGGCGATCCAGAACTTCCTGGCTTGCATGTTTTAAAGGTTGTTGGCTTTGTGGGCAAGCTAGAATACTAAGTAATTCTTTGTCTACCATATGTTGTTCCATGTTCAGAATGCTAGATTGTAACTAGAGTGAAAAATCACTGAAATTGGAGTTTAGAGCAACCCGAATTCTATGAAGAAACTTTTCTGGCTATTTTTGGCTTTATTTATTGTTGGATCAGGTCGCGGTGCGTCATTGGAATCCAGATCTCTGGAGAATGGCTTAGTGGGTCATACTCAGGCGCGTGTGGCATTGGTGATCCTTGGCCATGATACAATCAGAGCAGAGGTCGCTGAAACATCTGAGGAACGTAGCAAGGGACTGATGGACAGAGAAGAGGTTCCGGATGGTACTGGAATGTTGTTCGTATTTGAAAGAGAATCCATGAGAACTTTCTGGATGCAGGATACTCTGGTGAGCTTGGACATAGCTTTTTTAGATGCCAGTATGATCATCATAGATATCCAAGAAATGGAGTCGGGGTCTAGTACAATCTACGACAGTGCTGGACCTGCAAAATTTGCTCTTGAAGTGAGGAAAGGGTGGTTCGCAGAGCATAACATTGCGGTAGGCTTGCAGGCTGAAATCATCTTCCTTTAATTACAATCTCCAGGGCCGTTCCTAGAGCATCAATATCTCCTTCAGTATTGTAGACGTTCGGAGAAACTCGGAGAGCATTCCCTCTGATTGAAACAAAAATATTTCTACGTTCCAATTCTTTTTTCAAAGGTTGTAGGGCAAGCCCCTTTGGTAATGTTAGTCCTACAAGGTGGCCAGATCGGAATTGTCGTTCTTCGCTTGAAAATCCCAGTTGAGTCACTTGATCTACTAGTCTGTCGCTGAGTTGCCTGCAATAGTGTTGGATGGATTGAGGGGTCCATTCTTCTAGCAAACTCAGTGCTTTGGAGAACATAGGGAGTAGGACAAAATTGGAAGATTCTCCAACATCATATCGAATCGCTCCAGGTTGGTAACCATCTTGATAGTCAACTAATCCGGAGAAGTTTTCACTTCCCTGCCTTCCAATCCATGTCTCTTCCAATGGTACACCTTGGTCAAAACGTGAATTGAAATATGCTGCCCCTATAGAGTATGGACCCAAAAGCCACTTGTATCCTGCTGCTATAAGTACATCTGGACGTATCTTTTTGGTATCAAAGGGTAGTGCGCCCAGTGATTGGGTAGCGTCGACAACTAAAGCTGCGTCCAACTCTCTAGCACGTTCGCTGATCGCTATCAAATCAAAAAGGGTTCCATCTGCCCAATGGACATGGGGCAAACTGACGATAGCAGTATTGTTGTCCATATGGTCTAGGATGCTTTCATTCCAATCTTTTCCCTTCACAGCCCCATGTGATCTCGGTCGGACTGTTCTCAATTCCGCTCCTGTAGCAGACGCTTTTTCCTGCCAAGTATAGACATTCCCAGGAAATTGGTCCTGAAGGATTACAATATTGTTGTCAGGTCTAACGGGAAGATTGCGAGCAGCTATTGCAGCCCCGTAGGATGCTGAGGGAATGATAGCAACGCGAGTGGGGTTGGAAACACCTAGCAGGTTAGCGAAGCGTCGACGAACCTGATCCCTATCCTTGAAAAAATCTTCTGATGAGATATCAGTAGGCTCTCTTTTTCTCAGGATTCCGCGTATTCCAGCTTTTTCTACTTCTACAGGTAATGGCGACAGATAGGCACAGTTCAAATAGTGCACATCTTCTGATAGTGCAAACGCCCCCCGTTGACATTGTAAGCTCAACCTAGATCACGCTACGTAAATGTCAGGGGCCAAGCTCACCTGATTCCTGACCACCATTGTTCTACCGCTGGATGAACTGGTATTGGCGCGTCTTCTAGGAAGGCAAGATCTATTTCTGCTGCCATGCTATTAACTCTCTCCAAAGCTTCCCTGTCATTAGCCATAAGGTTTAGCAGATTTATTACGATATCATTTTCCAAGTCGTCTAGAGCTACAATCCAGTTTAGAACGACGGCTGTGGCCAGGGGGTCATCCACTCCTGGATAGATTCCTCCAGGTATTTCACCAGGACCAAAATAGGGATAAAGGTCCATGAGGTCTGCGGTCCGGCTTGGTGTGATTGGTATAAGTCGCGCTCCTCCTGTTGCAGTGGCTTCTAGTATGGCTGCAGCTGGGTAGCCAACACTGATGATAGCAGCATCTATCGCTCGATCTCTTAATGCAGAAGCAGATTCATTGAAAGTTAAATAGCGCACATCAACATCTTGGTATGTGAGATCATGAGCTTCCAAAATTCTTTTGGAAATTTGTTCAGTACCACTTCCTGGGGCCCCTACAGAAACTCTAAGACCACGAAAATCCTCTATACTCTGTGCGTCGGATCCTGCAGAGACTAAAACGTGAGTTGGGTTGGCATAGAGTGGGGCTAATACCCTGAGGTTAGGAACAGTTCCGTCAAAATCAGGACTTCCGTAGTAAGCATCATAAACCGTGTTAGCAGTCGAAAATGCTAAATCTATCTGACCAGCACGTATGCGATTGATGTTTTCTACAGCCCCACCAGTTACCTCTGCGCTTACTTGGTATTTGTCATTTGCGACGGATAAAAGACCAGCTATGGCTCCACCTAAGGGATACCAAATCCCTCCTGTACCGGCCGTGCCTAAACTTAAGAATGTAGATGAGTTACCATCACCCGAACAGGCTGCTAAAGAAACTGTAAGAGCTAGAATGGGTGCCCTCAGCCACTGAAAAAACGCTTTTCTTCCAACCACCGTGTAACCTCCTTACAGAGAATTGTTGTGAGTCCTTATCCTTCTTATTTCCTTAACAGCATGAGGCCAAGTATTGTAGCGCCTGCAATGTCTGTTCCCCAGCCTGGTAACATCAGGGCTCCAGCAGCTAAAGCCAGCAAGATCCTTTCCCAGGCAACTACCGGTCTTCTGGTGAATCCAATCCCCGCTGCTGCTAATGCAGTGACTCCGGCTATCCCAGTGATAAGTGCTTGAGCAATCTCCAAGGGGCTTCCTTGCATTAGTAGGGGAGAGGAGCCTTCACTAAATGCAAACATGAAAGGTACAATGAATCCCACAGAAGCCAGTATAACTGCTGTGAACGCTGTTTTCATGGCGGGCGAATCAGCAATCCCTGCTGCCGCATAAGCGGCTAAGGATACTGGTGGTGTCACGTTAGAGATACAGCCGAAATAGAAGATGAATAAATGAGCTGCAAGAAGAGGTACTCCTAGTTCAGTCAAAGCAGGCGCTCCCAAGGCAGCTAGTACGACGTATGCAGCTGTTGTAGGGAGACCCATTCCAAGGATAATGGAACCGAGGCCCGTAAGGAAAAGAGCACCAAATAGGTTGCCGCCCGAAAGTGTGATTATGAGTTCGGACATTCTCAATCCGATTCCAGTTAATGATGCCACCCCTACAACAACTCCTGCCGCCGCACATGCGGCTGCTACCTGAACAGCCCCTTTTGCTCCAGCCTGCAGAGCTCTATTGATATCTTTCCACTTGAGGCGAGTATCCTTGCGTACCCATGTAACTGCTAGGGCAGACGTGACCCCCCAAAAAGCAGCTCGCATAGGCGAGTATCCTTGGATTAATACAGTGACGATTATAGCTAGGGGAAGAAGAAGGTGTATGCGCGACCAGACTTCTTCATCTCGAGTTTGTGTGGATGGCTCTAAGCCCATTTTACAAGCTTGGAAATGAATTGCCATCAACAGAGCGACATAATAAAGAATGGCAGGAATAGCTGCAGCAAGAGCGACTTCTCCATACGGAATACTTGTCCAAGTGGCCAAAATGAATGCTCCTGCACCCATGATGGGAGGCATCAGTTGCCCACCAGTACTCGCCGCCGCTTCGATTGCTCCAGCAAAATAAGGCTTGAATCCAGCTCTTCTCATCAGTGGTATTGTGAAGGTGCCAGTGGTAACCACATTAGCTACTGCACTGCCCGACAGCGAGCCCATAAAGGCGCTTGCTACTGCAGCTGTTTTAGCAGGTCCACCTCGGGTCTTACCCGCCACTCTGTCTGCTAATCCTATCAGCAGTGCTCCTCCACCAGCGACATCAAGTACTGCGCCAAACAGGATAAAAAGGTAGACAAACTGAGCTGAGACTCCCAGAGGAATTCCCCAAATACCTTCAGTGGACAAGTAAAGGTGCTCTATTAATCTTTTTATTCCGTATCCTCGATGTGCCAGGACGCCGGGTAAATACGGTCCTGAAAAAGCGAACGCTAGAGCAAATACGGATACCGTTACTAGACCATATCCAGTAAATCGTCGAGCTAATTCTAGCACAAGCAGAATGGTTATGCCTCCAGCAACTAAATCCACTGTTGTCGGGGATCCAGAACGTGATACAAGAACTTGATTCTGGGAAACCAGGTAGATACAGGAAAGGACAGTTAGACTGGCCAATAATGTGGATAAGTATTTTGAAGAGCGTGAGGGCTCCGATCCCTTAGTTAATAAGTCTGCACCGATAAAACCCAGTATAGACATGAAAGCTAAGTGAATCGGCCTTTGGATGAGTGCTGTGAAGGGTGAATAGGCAGCAAACATATGAAAGGC
>JBJKYO010000002.1:0-15270 GCA_045561015.1 Longimicrobiales bacterium
AAAAATTTCTTGAACTGCAGCAAATAACGCTCTATATCAAAACGCTCTCGCCGTTCTGGACTCATGGTATTATACCCAGCCAACAAAATCTTAGCATTGGATTTATTGATGAAAAAACCAACGGACAAATAAGTAAGTGAGACGAAAACGAGAACCAAGTAGAAAGTCACTCCACTGTAACTGAGTGTCCTTAGCAACATTAATCTTTATTTTGATCTTTTTGAATTTGCGAAATGAAGTGCTGCGCCAATTGCAATACCTGCCGCTATCCATGATGGTTCTTTTGTGGCGGCAAAAACTGCTGTTCCTATTCCAATACCAACGGCAATCCAGGTTCCAAGATTCATTGATTTAGCTCCTTCTCTTTTGCGGTTTTTGTTAGTTTTTCTAAACGAACGGTTGCAACTACTCCTACCATCCCAAAAACAAATCCTATGACTGCTAATCCTTCCATAAGTTGTCCTTTAAAAAGCATAGATTACCGCATACCTGTTTGATACTGTGATAAGTCTATCTTTGTTGCTCTTCTTAAATAAACCCTAAGAAAATCTGTTGAGAGGTCTCTGGAAGAATGGAACTCACCAAGAAATTTATAAACTGTTCGTCCTAAAAAATCTTTGTAGTGAGCAAAAACAAACCATTCAACATCTTCAAAATCTAATCCTAATACCGAATTGTCTGGTCTTCTCATCTCAATTTTTTGGAAATCATTACTAAGTGAGTTATTCCATAGATTATTTTCATAAAGTTTTGGGAACCAAACCCCTTTACCGGTTCCCTTTATTGACCACACTGCTTGCTGGTAATGTCCTCCGCTATATCCGAAACATCTCAAAACATCACGATGATATAGAAAACTAACGTTGTCTTTGGTATCTAAATAACCTCTTTTAATATGAATATCTGGATTGTATCTGTTGTAGTAATCCCATGGGGTGAAGTTGCCTTTTGAGATATATTCTTTTTTTCTATTACCTATGTATTTAATAACTGAATCAATTTCTTTGTTGATTTCGCTTAGTTTTTTTATTTTTAGTTCATTGTCATATATCTCAATTCTTTTTTCTGTAAAGTTTGTTGCATCAATAATTTCTTTCATTCTACTTTTATCTGAAGTGGAGTGTTCTTCTTTGCTATGTTGAAGCTCATCAACTTCAAAATATAGTTCTATTTCTGGAAAACTAAGGTCTGCCAGATATCTTTTGTGGTGTGGTGTCTTTATAAGTTGTTGGCAAACAAACTCTAATTCAGGATCATCTAGTAGATGAATGATTCTTGTGATTACATAAAGTTCCCATTTTTTATGTTGGATCTTTGAGAAATTTCTTAATATATACTCGTCCTGAGAAACGGTCATTCCACAGTAACGGACTTTGCCAAATTCCTAGGCTGATCAACATCACACCCTCTGTGAATGGCGGCATGATAGGCCAACAGTTGCAGAGGGATGCTGGTCAGAATTGGTAACAAGGCCGGTATGGTCTGAGGAACCTGGATCACATGGTCTACCTTGGCCCTTAGTTCTGAAGCATCATCACTAACGACAGCGATGACTTTGCCATTTCTCGCTTTGACCTCTTCAATGTTAGATACCACTTTTCCATAGACAGGATCTCGAGGTGCCAAGGCCACCACAGGCATGTTCTCATCAATCAAGGCAATAGGTCCATGCTTCATTTCTGCAGCTGGATAACCTTCCGCGTGTATATAGCTCACTTCTTTTAATTTCAGTGCTCCTTCCAACGCAGTAGGAAATTGATATCCGCGACCCAGATATAAAAAATTGGTCGCTGCCCCGTACTGCTCAGCCAAATCCTTCAGCATGGATTCGAGCGCCAGCGTTTCGGAAACCTGTTCAGGGAGTCTTATCAATGCCTCCACAAGCTCCTTCCCCTGCAGAACAGAGAGTTTTCTACGTCGACCCAAGTAGAGAGCGAAGAGAGCTAGAGCAACAATTTGGCTTGTGAATGCTTTGGTGGAAGCCACACCGATTTCTGGTCCAGCATGCAGATAAATACCGAAATCTGTTTCGCGAGCGATTGAAGAGCCCACAACATTTACAATGCCCATTGCAAGTGTACCCCAACTGCGGGCCTCTTTTAATGCGGCTAATGTATCTGCAGTTTCACCTGACTGGCTGATAGCAACGATCAACGTGTCTTTCTCTATCACGGGACTTCTGTAACGAAACTCTGAAGCATATTCTACTTCAACTGGAATTCCAGAGATTTCCTCTATCATGTACTCCCCGAGAAGCGCCGCGTGCCAACTAGTTCCACAACCAGTTATTACTATGCGACGAATCTTGGCTAGTTCTTCCTCATGCAACTTCAGACCTCCCAACCTTGCGTCTCCTGTCTTCTCTAGAAGACGACCTCTCATGACATCCCTCAGTGTCGAAGGCTGTTCACAGATCTCTTTAAGCATGAAATGTTCATGGCCACCTTTTTCTGCTGCAGACAAACCCCACTCTACTTGGTGAACAGAACGCTCTACTTCACCTTGTTCCAGATGAAGTATCTTGTAATCGTTTGGAGTCAATACTGCGCAATCTCCGTCATCCAAATACACAACGTCTCTAGTGTGTTGGATCACGCTTGAGACGTCCGACCCCGCTAGGTTTTCACCTTCCTCTCCAATCCCTATGAGTAACGGACTACCGTTACGCGCAACCACTATTTTGTTTGGATCTCTGCTACTTATAACCGCTATCCCAAAGGTTCCCTCCACTTGATGAAGAGCCCTAAGAACTGCAGCTTCAAGAGTATCAGAATCCCCATAAGCCTCATCTATGAGATGCACTACCGCCTCGGTATCTGTATCTGAAGAGAATCGATATCCAACATCAGTCAATCTAGATCGAAGTGCTCCAGCATTTTCAATAATGCCGTTATGCACCAGGGATATATCACCAGCCTCATTGACATGAGGGTGAGCATTGGAAACGGTCGGTCGGCCGTGAGTCGCCCAACGAGTGTGCGCGATCCCGCAAAACCCCTGAGGCATTTTACCTAAAAGCTCACCCTCCAGCTCTTTTAGTTTCCCGTCTTTCTTAACTGTCGACAAGTGCATATCTGGCCCCAAAACTGACAGGCCAGCGGAATCATACCCTCTGTACTCGAGACGACGAAGCCCTTCCAGAAGAATAGGGCCCGCCTGTTTAGTCCCTACATAAGCGACTATACCACACATGCTTTATCTCCTCTCGGGACAATGGATTTGGAAACCGTCATTGGACATCGTCGAAATGTCTCGCCACATCATCCATCAATGCCTCCACAGTATTCTGATCACATGCTTCCGCTATCAATCTAACTACTGGCTCTGTTCCGGAAGGTCTTATGTGCACCCATTTCCTTTCATCTGACCAATAAATTCTTAGTCCATCTGTTTCATCCCAATGAGCACTCGACATCTCCGATTTCAGAACATCATATACTTCATTAAGTTTCTCTGTGGGAAAAGTAATTTTTGTTTTTTGTATAACGTACCTAGGCCACCTGGCAGCACATTCTGACAACGCTTCATTCCTTTCCAGTAAATGCTGTAAAACCAGAGCCGTTGCCAACGGAGCATCTCTGGTATAATGAAGCTCAGGTAAAATTACACCACCATTCCCTTCTCCTCCTATAGGAGCCTCTTGTTTCTGCATTCCCCTTACTACATTGATCTCCCCAACAGACGTGCGAATCAATTGGCTTCCATGATGGCGTACCACATCATCCATGACTTGACTGGTGGACAAGTTAGTCACGACACATCCTGGTCTGCTATTAAGAACCACATCGGTAGCGAAAGCCAAAGTCATGTCTTCACCTAAAGGTGTTCCACGCTCATCAACCAAGGAAAGGCGATCCACATCTGGATCAACCGCAAAGCCCACCTCCGCCCCCGTTGTTTGCACTAGATGACCCAATTCCAGCAGGTTGTCTGCGGTTGGTTCAGGGTCTCTAGGGAACTTGCCATCGACTTCCGTATGTATCGCTACAACTTCACATCCAAGTGTCTCTAACAATGAAGGCATAATGATTCCTCCAGCTCCTCTGACACAATCCAAAGCAACTTTAAACTTGCGCTTTCGTAACCTCTCTACGTCTAAAACAGACAAATCCAGGATTTCTTTTATATGTGTATTAGAAGCATTCTCCTCTGATTGATAACTCCCCAACTGATCCCAAGGCGCAAGGCCCCCTTGGTTTTCTTCAGAGATAGAATTGAGGAAAGAAGTCATCATCGTGAGATCTAGAAAACTTCCCTCATGAGAAATCAATTTAAGTGCATTCCATTCTGCGGGGTTGTGGCTGGCTGAAATCATTATGCCACCCAAAGCCTGTTCCTTTTCTACTGCAAGCATAGCAGTTGGAGTCGCCACTATCCCGAGATCTAGAACATTCAAACCCCTGGACAAGATGCCTGCACAAACTGCACGAGCTAGCATTGATCCCGAAGTTCTCGAATCCCTCGCGACAATCAATACTTCACCATCATTTCGCTCTCTGAGGAAAGAAGTAAACTCCCCAGCCAATTCACAAACAAGTTCAGGTGTCAGAGGATCGCCCACTCGACCACGGAATCCCGATACACTGACCATCAGGTCCTCTGGGATTTTCTGTGTCATTTGCCGCCATTTTAGGGTGAACAGTAAGGTTTGATACCCTATTTACTGCCTACAACACTACCAATATTAGTAAACGACCTCAACAACTAGCCGTAGCAAAGTCACTACAGGTTTTGCTACATTGCAGTAGGAAATTGATCGCCTTTCCCAAACATGGAACATATACGAGCATACTAACAATGAAAAAACTAAATCCAAACCTGCGTTTTGGAACACTAAGTATACACGCTGGACAACAGCCAGATCCCTCAACAGGAGCAATCATCACTCCTGTTTTCCAGACTTCCACCTTTGTTCAGCCTGGAGTCGCAGACCCTATTGATGGATATGACTATGCAAGGGTAAAGAACCCTACCTGCGAAGCGTTAGAAGGCAACTTTGCAGCCCTGGAAAGAGCAAAACACGGAATCGTATTTTCAAGTGGGCTTGCCGCTATTGAAGCTGTCGTGAAATGCTTCTCTGCTGGAGACCATATAATCTGCGAAGAAAATACTTATGGCGGAGTGACCAGGCTATTCACACAAGTACTATCAAACCTGGGTTTAGAATTCTCCTTTGTAGACACACGTGATCTGAACCAAATCGAAGAAGCCATGCGACCTCAAACGCGTCTGGTACATGTAGAAACTCCCACGAATCCAATGATGCGGATCTGTGATCTCGAATCTATTGCACAGATGACTAAGAGTGCTGGATGCCTACTCATGGTGGATAACACCTTTGCTTCCCCCTATAATCAGCAACCCTTAACACTCGGAGCAGACCTTACAGTTCACTCCTCGACAAAATACCTAAACGGCCATAGCGACATCATCGGCGGTATTTTGGCACTAAATGATTCAGAGCTCGCCGACCAAATTCGATTTGTAAGGAAATCGACTGGTGGAGTGCCAGGACCAATGGATGCCTGGCTTTGCCTAAGAGGCACGAAAACACTCCATGTGAGAATGGAACGACACAATCAAAACGGACTGGCCATAGCCAAACACCTAGAAAGCAACAGAGTTATAGAACGTGTCATTTATCCTGGACTAGAATCTCATCCACAACATGAATTGGCAAAAAAGCAGATGAATGGATTCAGTGGCATGGTGTCACTGGATTTAGGAAATCCTCAGGCTGCCAAGAAATTTGCTGAGAGCACCCACCTCTTCCAGCTCGCTGAAAGCCTTGGTGGTGTAGAATCCCTCATAAGTGTTCCAGCTCTTCAGACCCACGCCTCCGTCCCACCTGCCCTGAGAGAGAAGATGGGCGTAACAGAGGGTCTAGTAAGGCTATCGGTAGGAATTGAGGACATCGATGATTTATTAGAGGATATAGAGCAAGCTTTGGGGTGAGTTTCCTGCCTTGATCAGGTTTCTGCTGGACCATGCTACCACTAAAAAAGGGCCTGGCTAACTACTCCATGCCCTTTCTATAACAAGAGTTCGCACTTCCAACATTAACCACAGGTTTAGCTGACTCGCAAAACTAGTTCACTCTACTCGATACATATCGTCTTATCAAAAACTATAGCATTAGCTATGACCCTTGTATCTGTAATCTTTGCCATTAATACAACTCACTGTCGTGATTCCGCTTTGAACATTAGACTGACAGGCTTAAGGACTCGTGAGCGTGCATAATCAAATAGAACCTGGAATACCAAAATGAAAATCCTCATAGTCGGAAATGGAGGTAGAGAGCATACACTGGCCTGGAAGTTGAAAAAAGATTCATCTGAGTCTGAAATTTTTTCAACACGACCGAATGGGGGTATGTTGATTGACTCAAGGCCTGTAGATATATCACCTCAGGATATAGAGTCCATTGCCGAATGGTCATCCAGTCAAGAAATGGATCTGGTCATCGTAGGACCAGAAGCACCTTTGGCCACCGGCCTAGTCGATTTACTAACCACAAAAGGCGTCCCAGCTTTTGGTCCGACCAGGGCAGCAGCAAGAATTGAATCGAGTAAGAGCTACGCCAAGTATCTCATGGCCCAAACAGGAGTTCCGACTGCCGATTTCAAATCTTTTACAGACAAGATTAGTGCGCAGGAATACATCAAAAAAAGAGGCGGTCCAATTGTAGTGAAAGCATCGGGGCTCGCTGCTGGCAAGGGTGCCATAGTGTGCGAAAATTCTGAAGATGCTAGAGAAGCTCTTGAAATCATTATGAATCACTCGACATTTGGTGCAGCAGGAGAAGAAGTTGTCATTGAAGAGTTCATGGAAGGAGAGGAACTATCTGTTTTCGCTTTATCTGACGGTCAAAACTCATGCCTAATGCTACCATCTCAAGATCATAAACGAATAGGTGAAGGAGATACGGGTCCAAATACTGGGGGCATGGGAGCTTATGCCCCAATATCCCTAGCAACTGAGACCTTACTGGGTCAGATCCAGGATCAAATAATCCAACCGACTCTTTGGGCTTTAGCCAAGGACAACTCAGAATTTAAAGGTCTACTTTATGCAGGAATAATGGTCACTGACCAAGGCCCCAAAGTAGTAGAATTCAATTGCCGTTTTGGAGATCCAGAAACACAAGTCGTACTCCCCCTACTCGACAGTAGCCTGTTGAAACCCATGGCTGAAATAGCCAATGGTGCGAATATCTCTGGCCTTCGACTCGACTGGAGTGGAAAATCAGCACTGACCACAGTGTTGGCGTCATCGGGGTATCCCGGAGCGTATCCCAAAGGGATACCTATCAACATTCCAAAAGAAGTTGCTAACGACCCTCAAGCTGTCATCTTCCATGCAGGAACTTCAATGGACACATCTGGCCCGGTAACCTCGGGAGGAAGGGTGCTGGCAGTAACAGCTATAGCAGATAGCTTGGAGGCAGCGTCACTCAAAAGTATTGAAATTTCCAGAAAGATAGGATTTGAGGGGAAACAATATAGAAAGGATATCGGGTGGAGAGAACTCGCCCGCTCCAACATCCAGTCTACTTAGGCTGCCGACCCTAACATGCCTGAACTGCCCGAAGTAGAGACTATAGTAAGGGACTTGCAAGAGATACTACCCGGGGCAACCATAAAAGATCTGCAGGTGTTGCGACCCAATGTAATCCGAGGAAGCAAAACGATATTTAAGGAACAATTGATCGGAAAAACTTTCGATTCCATATCTCGCAGAGGTAAAAATATCGTCGCGAATATGGGCTCTAGGCTTATCCTTGTTGTCAATCTTGGAATGACCGGACGCCTGGGATTACAACAGGATGATTCTCTGTTCACCCATCCAGCTATCTACTTCACCTTAAATATTGGACCAACTCTGGTCTATGATGATGTGCGCCGCTTTGGAAAACTGGATATTTACAATGAACAAGAGTGGTTAGACCGCTCCGCACAACTGGGACCTGAGCCACTATCTCCAGATTATAAACACACTGATCTACACGAAAAGTTAAACTCATCTTTGTCACCAATACGATCTTGGCTACTCGATCAAAAAAACGTTGTAGGAGTAGGAAACATTTATGCCAACGAGTCCCTACATCTTTCTGGTATACATCCACAACGACCAGCCAACAGAATCACTGAGAAAGAATCACAATTGCTTTACAAAGCTCTGCGGAAGATCCTGCTAAGTGCCATACAAAATAGAGGTACTACGCTGCGTAATTACCGGGACGTGTCAGGCAAAGGAGGGAATAACAGTACAAAACTAAGAATTTATGGCCGTCACGGGGAAAATTGTCTTGGTTGTTCAGAACCAGTGCAAAGAATAGTTTTTTCTAATCGCTCCGCATTCTTTTGTCCTAGTTGCCAGAGGTGACCTCCTAATGCCAGTCCTTATGATTTTGCTAATGGTTAGTTTCCTAGTGCCGAATAAAGCCACGACTCAAATCAGTGACGGCAAAGACCTTCCCGTCACCAACTACCGACTGGCCAATGGAATGGAATTCATCATACTTGAAAGGTCGGGCTCACCAACAGTTTCATTCGTACTCCAGTATAAAGTGGGAGGAATTAATGACAAAATGGGGAGTACCGGAACTGCTCACCTGCTAGAGCACCTGCTTTTCAAAGGAACTGACGACATAGGCACCCTTGATGCCGAAAAGGAAAAAATTCTTCTTGACCAGATGGACTTACTAGAGGATTCTATAATCCACCTAGAAAAGAATAGCCCATCATCCCCAGCGATAGACAACCTTAAAAGAAGTGTCATCCAATTAGAAGATCGTGCCCAAGTATATGTCGCTTCTAACGAGTTCGAACGGATACTCAGCAGGAACGGTGCAAGAGGCCTGAATGCAAGTACCGACTCTGAATCGACAAAATATTACCTGGAACTTCCTTCAAATAGAACTGAACTTTGGTTCATGCTCGAGTCAGAACGTATGAACCACCCAGTTTTCAGAGAGTTTTACACCGAAAGAGATGTGGTTGCTGAAGAACGTCGTTTAAGGGTCGACAACCAACCAGGAAATTTGCTTTACGAAGCTCATTTGCGTACAGCATTTACAACTCACCCATACGGAGAACCAGTCGTCGGAATCATGGACGATATACAGAACCTGACCAGAAAGGATGTCAAATCTCACTACCAACAATACTATGGTCCAGATAACGCTGTGGTGGCGATAGTAGGCGATGTAAAAACAGAATCAGTTAAACAATGGGCGAATAAATATTTTGGCCATATTACCCCTATTGGTTTTCAGGAAAAGACTCATCCAGTTGAACCCCTACAACGCCAAGAACGACGTGTTTCGTTAGCCTTTGAAGCAGAACCCCAACTGCGCATCGGCTGGCACACTGTAGAAACTACTCATCCTCTCAACCCTTCCCTGCTGGTCCTTTCAGCATTACTGACTGGAAATCGAAGCTCACGTCTATTCCAAAGGCTTGTTGTCGATGATCGAACAGCCAGTAATGTGAGCTCGTCGCTAGGGCCAGGTGATTTATTCCCAAAGCTTTTTTCAATCAGCGTAAACATTCAATCCCCATCTGGAACAGAACAAGTAGAAAAAGCTATATACGATGAACTGGGGATACTTGAGACAACACCCCCGTCGGAACGAGAACTTATAAGAATCCGTAATCAGATCTCGGCAGGACAAATTAGGCGATTGTCAAATAATTTTGATTTGGCAATCCAGTTGGCTCACTCTACAGCGATGTTCGGAAACTGGAAGTACGGTTTCAGCTTGGCCCAGGAACTAAAAAAGGTCACTCCAGAAATGATAAGCCAGGTGGTCAGGAAATTTCTTACCGCTGAGAACCGGACTGTCGCAACTTTAATATCCAACAAACCTGCAATCAGATGATTTTTCAGACCGACTGGGCATGTCTCCGAATAAAAGCCAAAACAGCGGTGCTATGCCTCTGTTTAGTCAATCCTTTCAAACTAGATGCACAGTCACTAAACGGAGTTAGGTATGACAATCTGGAATTCGAACCACTGACTTTCAACCAGCCTGATGTCCAAGCTTACAAAATACTGGAAGATGTGAATGTATTATTCCTGGAAGACAACTCACTACCTCTTGTGTCAGTTTTTGCAAGATTCCGAGGTGGAACTTCTCATTTTAGCCAAGAGCAACAGGGTGTTGTGACGGCAGTCCCGATGCTCTTGCGATCGGGGGGGACAGTAAATTTATCTTCCGATTCAGTCGATGCATTACTAGAATATCATGCGATAGACGTCTCCTTCGGAAGAGACGGAAGAACCTCCTTTAGCTCTTTGAACACCTTGGCTAATTACTTGGATGAAGCATTGGAGATTTGGAGCGATTTAATAACCAAGCCACGATTTTCTTCAGATATGGTCCAGGTCTGGAGAAATCAAGAACTGGACTACTTAAAAAGAAGTCAAAGAGACCCAAACACATTGGCTATTAGAACCTTTAACCGGTTGATCTTTGGAGACCACCATCCAACTGGATGGGCCTTGCGTCCTGAAGACTTAGAGCCCCAAGACTTAGCAATCCAAAAGCTTAGAGACATGCACGGAGTCATCTTCTGTCGGGATAACCTAACCCTAGGGGTAACAGGAAATATTAAGTGGAAAGAACTGATCCCTAAGCTCAGTAGACTAGTTAGATCGATACCACCTTGTGAAAGATCTTTTGAGGACAGGTCCCAAGTTCCCACCTCTGCTGATCCAGGAATATATTTGATACCTATCGATCTTCCACAGGCTACAATAATCACAGGTAAGCTCAGCAGAATAGGGCTGAACGGTAATGCAGAGTACTTTGCCTCCCAAATTGGTAATTTAATACTCGGAGGTTCTGGCTTAAACAGTCGCTTGTCTAGCCGCATTCGCACCGAAGCCGGTCTTTCTTATTCAGCATCTTCGATTTGGACTACACCTATGAATCCTCCCGGAGTCCTAGCAGCGATGACCCAAACAGAGGTTCAATCTACTACGCGTGCAATCAAACTTATCTCCGAGATCTTGAAAGAGATGACCAAAAAACCACCGAACTCTAGAGAAGTCCAGGATGCAGTCGATGAAATCTCAAATGGCTTTATTTTTAATTTTCAGAACCCCGCGCAAGTAATCTCCAGACAAATGTTTTATCTCACACAAGGACTCCCCTTAAATTGGCTTTCTGCTTATTTGGAAGGGATCCAACAAGTGAGTCCTAAAGACGTCCTCAATACTTTCGGTGAGTTTGTTGGAGAAGGAAACTTGGACGATATGGTCACTGTTGTCGTTGGTGATCGTGCAACTGTCGAGGCCGGGCTAAAAAACTTGGGACCTTTATACATACTCGAACCTCGCTGAGTCTCTCCATTCAACCTCTATGGAGCTCGTTCTACCTGACAGCTACATGTATCGTCACTACACCGCCAGTCAGATATTTCCAGTTAACTTCCTGGAAACCAGCCTGCAACAGACTTTTACTCAATTCTTGAGGCTCAGGAAAATCTTTTACCGATTCAGGCAAATAAGTATACGCCCAAGTGTGACCCGATAACATCCGTCCTATCACTGGTAGAATATTGTGGAAATAAAAGTGATACAATTTGCGAAGAATCCAGTTGGGAGGGACACTGAACTCTAGGATTACAAGTCTAGCTCCAGGTCGTAACAACCTCGCCAATTCAACAAATCCTTTATCTAAATCTGAAAGGTTTCTTATTCCAAATCCTACCATAGCCCCATCAAAGATCCCATTAGGGAAAGGCATTCTCAAAGCATCTCCACAAACTGGTAGAATCTGTGAAGTGATTTTTGGTAGTCCTCCCTTGAGCATAGGTAGTGCGAAATCACCAGCAACAACTGCTCCAGAGAAGTCATCTTCCTTAACTAACTCCAAACCCAGATCAAAGGTCCCGGCACAGGAATCCAGATAGCAACCCGATTGGCAAACTTCCCATCCCAAATAGCCGATGGCCTTTTTTCTCCAGACCTTATCTATGTTGGCACTCAGTAGATGGTTCAGTAAGTCATATCTGGGGGCTATTTCAGAAAAAATCTTCTGTATTTGGACCTCTTTGCTAGGCCCGTCATAAATCCCCTGTTCCTCTAAATCATTCATTGAACCGCTCACAGATAAGAAATAGACTTAGACGGTTTTTGGCTTGAGATTAAGCATTTCTACAACGACGCTAGTAATCTTCATGAGAGATTGAGCAGCAACCGATTCAGGGTTGGAAACGACAGTAGGATTTCCCTCATCTCCAGAAATCCTGACGGACGGTTCCAAAGGAACTCTACCTAGCACTGGAAGGTCCATTTCTTCTCCCAACAGATGCACCCCGCCCTGTCCGAAAACATCTATCTCTTCATTACAGTGTGGACAAGCTAGGCTAGACATATTTTCTACGATACCCAATATCCTTGTGTTCACTCGTTCGAACATCTTAATCCCTCTAGCCACATCTCCTGTGGCAACCGCTTGAGGAGTGCTAACCATAATGACTCCATCTATATCAATGCTCTGCACCAATGAAAGTTGCGCATCCCCTGTTCCAGGCGGCATATCCACAATTAAAAAATCAAGATCACCCCAGTCAACCTGCTCCAAAAACTGTTTCAGAATACCAGATATCAATGGCCCTCTCATTATTGCTGGCTGGTCCTCGTCCAACAAGAACCCCAGACTCATCAAACGCACTCCATGAGCCTCCATAGGTTGAATCATTTCCTGACCCTTTGCTCCCGCAACTGTTGGACGGCCCTTGGTTCCAAACATCAATGGAATATTGGGACCGTAAATATCAGCATCCAGAAGGCCCACAGATTTGCCATGGGATGCAAGAGACGCAGCCAGGTTCGTGGCAACCATTGATTTGCCAACTCCACCCTTTCCAGAGCTGACAGCCAAAACCTTGGTCTTCTCGCTGAGCACACCTAGTTTTTTTGTCATTTCAGGCACCTTTCCAGGACCACTCCCCGAAACCGATGCATCAGGAGGATTTGCTTGATTGGCACCTGGGGCAGTCGCACCTGACTGAGGCAATTGCACTTTAATCTTCAGCTCTTCCAAGTCAGTTAGAGTCTCTAAAGCTTTTCGTGCTTCTTTAACCAAACCTGGGGGATCGTCGGCTTTGGGCACAAAAGAAAAACGCACATTAGATTCACCTGTTATTTCAAGGTCTTGAACATGGTCACTTTCGACAATGTTCTTACCAGTAACTGGGTGAACTACGCCCGACAAAATCCTAAGTACTTCTTTTTCGAAATCTGCTGTAGTCATCTTAGCTCCAAAAGTTACACGACTATCACAATCAAGTTTTAATCAATACAAGGCCCTAGGGGATTGAACCAAAACCAGCAGGTCCATGCTGACAAGAGTCAAGATTAAAAGAGAGGGATTTAAAGATTAGACTGCTTGTACCTCGGTCACAGCCGCGACCCGTTGTCTCATGCGCTTCTCTATACCTTCTTTTAAAGTTCTCATGGAAATAGGACAGCTCTCACACGCACCTAGCAGTCGTAGCTGAACCACTCCGTTTTCTTTGTCAAAATTAACAAACTCAACGTCTCCGCCATCAGCCTGGATCGCAGGTCGTATCGATTCTAGTACCGCATCTATCTCTGTTCGCAGTGTGTCCATTACTCCAGCGCCTTCTTAAACTGAATTGTGTTTTCAGAGTAAATCTATAGCCCCACTGACACGAGGTCTAGTATCCTTTCCACTGGGCTATTTCATCAACCGAATTAACCAAAATATTATTTTCCTGCGTCTCCTACTAGGCTACCCAACGAATGATAACGATCTTCATTGATTTCCTGGAAAATGACTCTTTGATGCACCAACCGAGCCCAGGCCCTCTGATCTTCTTCTACAAAGGCACTTGTTATCTCCTTCTTGCTCACTACTCTGTTGTTTTCCATAAAATCCCAAACCTTTGATTCTGCAGGAGATACACTCCCTAAGAGTTCAACTGAGCCTGAGGAATTCTGATGAATTGCTAGAATCTTCTGTCTCTGTAAAACTTCAGACAATGGTTCTAAATGACTCGGCGAAAGACCTTTCAGAATGAAGAAGATTTCTCGCGGACGGCTAGTATCAACAAAACGGACCAATAGTCTCGCTACCACTTCATCTGCACAGGAAAAATCCATCACTCCAATTTCTGAAAAATCGATATAAGACAATCCAGGAGCTTGTATGTTACAAAGCCTATCTTCAATTACTGCCCTAACAGCTCGGCCAGTAGTCCTCGTTACCAAGTGAGCATTAGGAATTGGACTCAATTCTTGCAATATACTTCCCACTTCAATCGAGATGTAAGACATCCATTTTTCAAAGCTCATGTTGAATCCTCTTCGGAACGACGATATTGATCTGTGTTCCTGGAAAATTCGAGAGCCCCTCCTGAAGGGAATCCGATTCAAACCAATGTGGCACGTCTATAATCCGCGAAGTACCGCTCCTCACTGATACCATTCCATTCCATTTCCTGACCTGTTTCCTAATCTGTTGAATCCCTTGACCGCGTCCCATATCGGGAAAGCGAGTCAAGCCATGAACAAATACCGCCTCCAATGCCGCAGTATCATCCCATTCTTTCCCGAATTTACTGGAATGTTCGCCTGAAAGTGATCCTTTGAAACCGATGCCAAGGTCCGTGACTGAAATAACAACCACCAAACGCCCTAAGCGATGTGACCAATTATAGGTTTGAGCTGCCACCCATCCAGATGATTCAGCGTGTTCAATAATATTTTGACAGACCTCGCTCAAAACTACACTAAACTGCACAACTGCATTAGGAGCATAATCAAGGGTATTGGTCAATATCGCACCAGCACGTTTCTGGACTTTGTCTACGACTTTGTGAATGTCACTGTTATTAGCAATTCGGGTTACCTCTAACAGCACTTGTGAACTTTCCCGCTTGTCCTCACCACTAACGAACGATTCTGTAGAAAAAATCCCATTCGCTGCCCGGAAAAAACCCATCCTCGCCATATAACTAGTCACCTCTTCCCCCTTGGGCAAAACCAAGCTGGGAAGATGGCCAGTCTCATCTCGAACGACAGAACCAGCCGCCAGTAGATTCACCATGCCGTTCGGGTCGATCCAATTGAGATTTGTGCCATCAAAAATCACAGTTTCAGACGAACCACCTGCAATCTCTGAAAAAACACTATCATAACTTTGAAAATCAAGCACTTTCGGCAATAAAATTTTCCGCAACAAAACCTCCAAGTATTCTGGATTTAATCGAAAACCACTTTGATCATTAT
>JBJKYO010000003.1:0-15062 GCA_045561015.1 Longimicrobiales bacterium
ATGTTGCCCCCCTGTGACTCCGTATAAACAATATTGGAATTTGTAGGGTCTACTTGGTTATAGAATCCATCTCCACCAGAAACATCTTCCCAATCGCTGTTGCGCACACCGTAATTGTTTAGAGTTTGGTTGGGTGCACACCACGAACTATTATCCTGCAGTCCTCCGCAAACATGATATGGATCTTGCATATCAAAGCCAATCTCATAGAACTGCCCCACTGACATGTTGTCATACATACGCCAGTTTTGGCCTCCATCTCTAGTTGTTGACAAGCCACCATCACTGCCCAGAATGACATGATCAGAATTTTCGGGATTAACCCAAAGAGCATGGTGGTCAACATGAATACCTTCTGCAGCATCCCCTTCCCACCAAGTTTTTCCTCCGTCGTCGGATATCGAAAGTTGCACTCCGCCCAAGTAAATTCGCTCTGGGTTGTTTGGATCGATCCTAACCATACTAAAATACATCGGGCGGGGATTACGTTCACTTACCTTTTCCCAAGTGTCTCCCCTATCTGTCGTTCGATATATTCCTCGTCCCTCCCCTTCTACACTCTCTACAGTGGCATACAGAAGGCTCCCGTCTCCTTGGTAAATATCCAGGCCGATTCGCCCTTTGTCCCCCTCTGGCAAACCTTCGTTGAGCTCTTGCCAGCTATCTCCACCGTCATAGGTACGATAAATACCAGAACCTGAACCACTAGCACTAAATCCGAAACTAGTGCGACGACGCTGATACATGGCTGCAAAGAGTGTATTCGGATCCTCAGGACTAATGACTAAATCGATAGCTCCAGTGTCCTCGTCTATGTAAAGAACTTTTTCCCAGGTGTCTCCACCGTCGGTAGTTTTAAAGACTCCTCTTTCTTCATTTGCTCCCCAGAGATGGCCCACAGCCGCTACAAACACGACATCTGGATCTTGAGGGTGAACTATAATGCGACCTATATGTCTCGTTTGGGACAATCCTGCCGAAAGCCAAGTGTCTCCACCGTCCACCGACTTGAACACTCCATATCCATAGGGAGAGCTTTGCCTATTCTGAGGCTCTCCAGTTCCCACCCACACCACATTAGGATTAGAAGGAGCGATACTGACCGCGCCTACTGAAGCAGTTACCTGATTGTCAAATTTTGGCTCCCAAGCCATCCCGTCACTTGTTGTTTTCCACAGACCTGCGGTAGCAAATCCCACAAAAATATTTGCTGGATTGTCAGGATTTACAGCAATGTCGGATATTCTTCCACCCATGATCGCAGGACCCACCTCACGAAATACCACACCCTCCGTTATCAATTGGGCAGGATCCTGAATTTCTTGACTTACAACCGGAATGAATGAGGTAATGGTAATGAAAAGGGCAATTGCCCACAGGCGCACATCCCTAGTTTGTAATATTAGAGAAGGAAATGTCTGCTGAAAGTATTGCATCATTTGAATGGATTGTAATCCTATCTGACGAGATGGAAAAGTCATGAATCCTCCGAGCGACTTGAGTTCTTGTCTTAATGGCTAGTAGGTGTTCACTCACTTAATGAGTGCCATAGGTCTTAGCTATAGCTAAGATGAGAAGCCCACTAAGGCAAGCCATCTATTTCCGAGGTTTCAATTTTGCTGTAAACTATTGAAATCCTTGAGAGGTGCTAGCCACTCCGTCAATCATCTCAATCATTTTCAAATGTAGAAGGTGTCTTTTGTTCTCATTCCAGATAATAGCAGATAAACAAAACCTGGATTCTAACCTGTTCAGAACATCGATTATCATCATTACCATAGGGATATTAGTCACAAGTTGCACAAGCGATGGTGATAGTGAATCCTGGGAAAAGCCCTTGAATCCAGAGGACTGGCCCCACTATGCGAGGGATTTAGGCAGCACAAAGTATTCGCCTCTAGAGCAAATCCATCATGATAATGTCGATCAACTAGAAATAGTGTGGAAATGGGAATCAGCCGACTACGAACTACTGGAAGAATATCCCGACCTGGAAATCAACAACAACTTCCAGACTACCCCCATTAAAATTGACGATAAAATCTATACGACAACTAGTATGGGCCAAGCAGTAGCGTTAAATCCAAGCACTGGAGAAGTACTTTGGACGTACAACCCCTACCTATTAGGAGATCGAACTCCAACTGGAAGAACAAACCGAGGTCTGTCATACTGGAAAGAGGGAGCTGACGAGCGAATACTGTTGGGGTCTGGTGAGTACCTGATCGCGCTCGACGCACAAACAGGAAAACTTGTCCAAGATTTTGGAACCGAAGGGCGTGTTCATCTGGCTCAAGATATTGACGACAGAGTGACTCGTTACAGATGGGCGTCAGTACCTCTGGTCGTTAGGGATGTTGTCATTGTGGGTTCACAGGCACTAGCCGAAACGAGAAATTGGCAAAGATCACCCCCAGGCTACGTTAGAGGATTTGACGTTCGAACAGGAAAACTTAAGTGGCGATTCAACCCCATCCCTCAAGCAGGAGAGCCAGGCAATGACACATGGGCCGATTCTTCCTGGGCCTACACGGGTCATGGTAATGTATGGACCTTAATGACGGGGGATGCTGAAACAGGAACTGTTTTTCTCCCCTTAAAAACCACTACGAATGACTGGTATGGTGGCCACAGGAAAGGTGATAATTTATATGGAGAAAGCCTTGTGGCACTGAACTCCGAAACAGGAGAAATAAGGTGGCACTATCAAACAGTTCATCATGGACTTTGGGACTATGATCTCCCAGCCGCCCCAAACCTGGTAAATGTTCGCATTGACGGACAAGAGATCAAAGCCGTCGCCCAAGTTACAAAACAAGCCTTCATTTTCTTCTTTGACAGGGAGACTGGTGAACCCATATGGCCGATTGAAGAAAGACCTGTTTTACCCTCGGATGTTCCAGGAGAGCAGGCAGCTGGCACACAACCATTCCCTACCTGGCCGGCTCCTTTCGACCTTCAAGGAATTACAGAGGAGGATCTAGTAGATTTCACACCAGAACTTAGGAATGAAGCGATTGAAATTCTTTCTGACTTTGTCTATGGACCGATGTATACCCCTCCAACGGTAAGAGATGAAAGCCTACCTGGAAGAATGGGAACTGTCATGATGCCTGGGTGGGTAGGTGGAGCCAACTGGGGAGGAGCAGCAATCGATCCTGAAACAGGTATGATTTACATTCCGTCTGTGACGTCCCCAAATGTTGTTGCACTTGAGCCACCCGATCCTGAAATTTCCGACTTTAACTTTGTTCGTGGATTGCCTAGAGAAGTTAGTATGCCTCAGGGTCTACCGATCCTCAAACCACCTTATGGACGAATTACTGCTATCGATTTGAACACTGGAAATCATATCTGGATGCAACCAAACGGACCCGGACCAATCGATCATCCATTATTAAAAGATATGGATTTGCCTTGGCTGGGTCAGCGAGGTCGTCCTGCCCCTCTGCTTACAAAGACTCTTCTGTTTCTAGGTGAAGGTTCAGAAGGAGCACTTTCTATTTTGCCTATAGCAGGAGGACCAGCTTTTCGTGCCTGGGATAAAAAGACGGGTGAAGTCATCTGGGAAGTTGAACTAGAAGCAGGAACCTCTGGTGCTCCCATGACTTACATGATTAACGGAAAACAACACCTTCTAGTAGCAATCGGCGACCACGAAGTGCGAGGACAATATGTAGTTTTTGCTCTTCCTTAAAGGAATAAAATAAGCATTCTGAACACAAACTGGAGCCAATCCATGAATAGATGTAAGCACACATTTTTATTTCTCTCCGCATTCGTTTTTCTATCATCGATTAATTTGATGGATGGAGCCAAGATCAACGCTCAAGATGATTCTACTGGTACAACTGCAATTGTTGGCGCTATGCTCCTGGATGGATATGAAAGGCCTCCTATTCACCACTCGGCAATTCTTATACAGGGAGACCGTATCGTCGCTGTAGGGACACAGGAAAATACAGAAATCCCTGAAGATGCAAACATTATTGATGGCCGTGGTATGACAGTACTGCCTGGGCTCATTGACCTCCATGTCCACACTATGTTTCTAGGCCACGGCGACTACGCAGAATGGTTTCCTATTTTTGAAGGGAAAGAAGAGGAAATGATGGAACTGGCAGCAAAACAGTTGCTCATGGCTGGAGTAACTACTGCAGTTGATCTGGGTGCCCCCATAGAGATCATCAATGTAAGAGATCGTATAAATGATGGGCGAGCCATCGGATCTCGCCTACTGGTAAGTGGCCCTTGGATTGCAAGAAGAACTTGGGGTTCATACCCTTCCTATTTTCAACATGTAATAACTAGTCCTGAAGAGGCTGGACAACGGACTCAGGAACTAGTGGATGCTGGAGTGGATGTAATAAAGACATGGGCCGGAATGGAAGAAGCGGATATTCGGGCTGTCGCGGACGTAGCACATCAATCTGGAATCCCAGTCCACAGTCACCTCTACACACCAGAATCTATATGGGACGCCATCCGTGGTGGTTCAGATGTCCTACAGCATGTTGGATCTGGTGGAAATCCAGATTATCCAGAAGACCTGATTGAGGCTATAGCTGTAAGAAATATCCCAATCGTGCAAACAATGGCACACAGAATCTGGGTATACCCAGCTACCATAGCCTTTCCAGAAAGGCTTCAAGATCCTCGCCTTAAGGAGGATCTTCCAGGCGAGTTGTACGCAGAATTTCAAAGGTCTTTCATAGATTTTGAAAGACTATCCTATTTCCGAAGCACTCCAAGACAGATTCGAAATAGCAAGACAGCAGCCCGACAATTTATCGATGCCAACGTGGTAATGGGGATGGGAACAGATTCGGGGAGTCCACTCAATTTCCACACAGAAGCGGCATGGAGAGAAATCTCAGCTTTGGTAGATAGTGGCATGAGTCCAGCTCAAGCTATATCAGTGTCTACCAAATCGGGAGCTGAAATTATTGGCCGAGGATCGGACCTAGGAACGATAGAAGTCGGTAAGATAGCGGATCTTATAATGGTAGCTGGCGATCCTCTCTCCAATATCCAACTACTCGCCAACATCGAACGCGTGATGAAAGGAGGAATCCTGTATAAATAGGGAAACTCCTTTAAACTGTTTCCTTATTTAATGGAAGTCTTCATTGCTTCATCAAGTAAGAACAAATCCGTTAATAATGCCCTAAAATGAATAGAAGCGTTGAGGTTGTCGATGAGCTGTGAACTGATGGCTGGCTGTACTTTTACCAACGCTACAGCTGCTCGCGTCTTATGTGCATCCTGTCTGACGACATCTGCCAATGCCATAAATTCGGAACTAGATTCCAAAGATTCCATGATTCCTTCCAAATCTTCACCCAGGAAAATCAAAGCCTCTTCTGTAACCTCCAAGAAACCCATTAATTCACTGTTAGGTTCCCGATCCCCAGTTACACCTTGGGCAGCGTAAGCTAGGAAAAATTCATAGCTAGCTTCGATGTCATCTATATGTTTTTCAAGCTGATCTATAGTCACGTGGGTCTGTTTCCTTCACCTTGGATGAATCCAGTGCCACCACCAGGGTTCCCTTGTCCAGTAGGTTCTTTCTCCCCTACGACCCAACGATCTGGGTCATGGTGTTCCAAGTACTCATCCTTCGTGATCCAGCCAAAAAACATGGACTTCGTGATCCACCACTTGTCAGGTCTTACAGCGAAATAAATATGGGTGATGACCAAAGTGATCAATGCCACTCCTCCGAGTCCATGCAGAACGTAAACAACACCCCACTGCGCATCGGAGAAGAACTTGTCTGGATCAGCTGGACCAAACCACGTGTCGATTCTGAACATCATCAGCAAACCCGTTACAATTGCTAACACACCAGCAACGGAAGCAGCATGATGAAAAAGCTTGTGATCGACTGGATATTTCCCCGCTTTGGCCACTTCCTCTTCACTGCTTGTCAGGATGTTACTTAACTCTGATTTCCCAGCTTTAAGATCATCTTTATCTATCCACATAGCCCAAAAATCTTGCCAAAAAGTAGCCTGAATAATGTGATAAATGATGATCGCTGTAAGAGCCAGTCCCGCTATCCAGTGAATCTCAACCCAAGCAAATTGTACCCCAACAATAGGGAAAAACGCCGTCACCAGGAGGACAATCATCGCAACTGACATGAGCCAATGAAACACTCTTTCGGACATGGCATGCCGCAAAATTTTTGCTGGCAAACTCCAGCCTTTGCTTGATGTTTTTTCCAAACTGCCGATTCCTGAACCCCCATTCGACTTTGCGTATGCCCAAACACTATGCAGGACTACAAAACCCAGTCCTACCGCCAGAGCTGCCCACATCAGATCCCATGATATACCTATTAAAACCTCTTGGCCCCAAGGATTAGCCAGCTTTCTCCATAGTTCCACTTTCTAACCCTCCATTCCACGAATGGACCTGCGAACGAGATTTCTCATCAGTGGCAATTTAAAATCATTGTGTCTGAGCGGCTGGGCGTTTGTTGTACTTAACGAAAGTTGTCCCGCAGCCATTCCTAGTTCATCACTTGGTTCTTTGCCCTTTATAAAGGATTCCACAACTTCAAGACGCACTGGAAAAGGTGCGACCCCATTTACCGATAGTCGGACGTCCTCAATCATATCCCCGTCCATCTTGATTGCTGAAGCAACTGACATAAGTGCGAAGTCCCATGCCTTCCGGTCTTCAACTTTTTCGTAGTAGAATTCAGCCCCTGACCAAGTCGTTGGAATACGAATCGAGGTCAATAGCTCACCGGGATTAAGTATGGTCATACGCTCGATATCTACTGCAGGACTCATGAAATAATCTTGCGCTTCAACTACTCTTTCTCCCTTCGGGCCCTTTATTACAAACTGAGCACCCAGAGAAATTAGTGCAGGCGCAGAATCTGAAGGATTAACAGCTACACACCTACTCGCTCCTGTGATGCAATGTTCCCGATTCATAGATGTGGGTGTGCCAGCATAGCAGACATTCCCACCAGCACGATAACATGGCCAGCCACTTCTGTAATACCAACAACGAGTGTCTTGAGATAGGTTACCACCTAGTGTTCCTCTGTTGCGTATCTGAGGAGTAGCAATATGACCGGCAGCTTTAGATAAAACTGAGTAATTTTCCACAATATGTGAGTGTTTTGCCACTTCTGTAATAGTGGTCATAGCACCAATCTCAACACCTTCTGGACCTGTACGAATTCCTTTGAGCTCTTCAACCTGCGCAAGGTCAACAACTGCAGTGGGTTTCTTTATCCTGTCCTTAAACCAATCAAAGCTATCTAGTCCTCCAGATAAAACCCAACCATCTTCTCCATACCGTGACAACAGCTCTATAGCATCATCCACGTCGGTCGGCTGGAAAAGCTCGAAACCCGAAATCATATCTCTTATGATCGCCATAATTCCCCCTCCGGTTAGACGTGTATGTCAAGAGGACCGTATGCCGGTTCTTGACCTTCAATTTCTGCGAGAATCACATCAGCTGTCAACGGAGTGCGACACAGACATCGTCCATCTAACGCATCCGCAATAGCCGAAGTCAACGCGGCCGACCCAGCTCCGACTGGTGGTTCTCCAATTCCCTTAGCACCCACTGGATTCTGAGGGTCAGGAATCTCAACTGCTGCCCAATCCAGACTTGGAGGAATGTCCAAGATCCCTGGTGGCCTAGCGGTGTAAAGACGATTCGCAAAAGATACACCCCAAACTGGGTCAAAAACCCATTTCTGACTCATCGCCATTCCCATTCCTTGAATGGACCCACCTAACCCTTGAGCCCGTAAACTCCTGGGATGCAACACCGTTCCGCAATCCGTCACCCCAGTATAATTCACCAGATCCACCTGACCTGTTTCAACATCAACTTCCACCTCTGCAAACCCCACGACCCAAGATTGTATAGCTCCCTCTCTGGGATAATTATCTCTTGCTGCAGCTACCAACCCCTGTCCTTCCAATCCCTTAACCGCAAGTTTCGTCATGTCATTGAGGTCTTCACTTGCCTCAGCTCCACTATAAGCACCACCCAAATTTATGGCCCGTTCAGCAGCTGCGCCCAAAGTCATACTTCTAGACGGATTCGACCGGTGAAAGACTCTTCCATCTGACGTCTCGTAATCTGACGGAGAGCCGCCTAAATCACGAGCGGCAATTTCTTGCAACTTACGTTTCGCATCCATTCCAGCAGCATGGTTAGCTCTGGTATGTGCAAAAGTCGTCTGACTTCCAGCCTGAACAGAGCTCCAAGGAAGATGCTGTCTGGTGTCACCCCAGACGACCTCACAGTCTTCCCATCCTATCCCTAAAACATCGGCAGCTGCACGACCCGTATCCGCAATGGAGTGAGTCCCAAGATTCCCAATACCCTGATGTATTTGCAATTTACCATCTGGACGAATCAGAAGAAGACCGTCAAAGCCAGTGCTGCCAGCAGTATATGGGCTAACGGCTAGTCCTATTCCAGTTTTCTTTGTGCCGTTCTGCTGTCCACTCCTCTTGATGCGTTCATCCCATCCAAAAAGTTCTACTCCCTTTTCGATGGCTTCCTTTACGTGGACACTGGTCAAGCCACCTTGTCGAGGTCCAAAAACGGAATCCCCGTCGGGGGCGTTGATCCTCCTAAGATCCAAACGATCAATCCCTAGCTGTCTTGCAGCCTTATCCAAAAGTGGCTCCAGCATCCCAATATACTGGGCACCACCAGGCCCTCTTTGAGCAGCTTTGGGAGGAGTATTCGTGTAGACCCCCACGCCTCTCTGCCTCTGATTCAGAGGCTGATATGCCAGAGACGCTGTAGACCCTCCCGACATATGATCATTGGTACCATAGGGTCCGCCATCACCAAGAGCGTATATATCTAAAGCTGTAATGCGCCCGTCTTCCCTGAACCCTATCTTAATTCGCGCCTGCATTCCGGGTCTAGCTCTACCAAGATAGTTCTCCTCATATCGGGTGATCCTAAGCATCACTGGTCTATTTAGTTTCCTCGACAAATGAGCTGGCACCTGCATGATCGGACTTCCACTGATCTTACTGCCAAATCCACCACCGCAGTAATCACCAATCAGAACCACGTCTTCTAATTCCAGATCAAGCATATTGGCCAATGCAGATCTTGTCCGAGCAACACTCTGGGTGGATGTATGCATATAGATCTTACCATTCTTCCAGTAAGCCATAGTACTCCTTGGCTCCATGGGATGGTGCGTAAGGGACTGATGCACAACAGTCTCATCCAAAATTACTTTAGCTTCAGAAAAACCCTTCTCAATATCGCCAACCGTCCATTCGTCCGATGGTTCCCCCATCGGCATCATTCCTGGACCAGCGCTATCAAAATCCTCCTGTGTCCATTTGATCGTTTTTATTTCACGACCGACTCTCGTATTTCCTTCAAGCCTTCCATTTGGACCATCTGGATGCAAACTATCCAATGGATTCAGTACGAAAGGAAGAGGTTCATAGTCAATTTTTATGGCCTCAATAGCCTCTGCTGCAGTTGTTTCATCTACAGCAGCAATTGCCAATATCGCCTCGCCCTCATAGAGGGGCTCCATCGTCAAGCACGGTTCGCCTGGAGCATCAACCGCTGGGACATCGTCAGCCGTTAACATCCCGAAGACACCCTCCATCGCCAATGCTGCACTAGCGTCAATTCTGCGAACCCGACAATGCGGCATGGGACTTAGCAATAACTTGGCAAACAACATACCATCAGCTCTGAAATCTTCGGCATATTTGGCACGACCAGTAATCTTCGCAATCAAATCGGGAGGGCTAATATCCTGTCCAATCAATTTTTCTGCCATTTCAACCCCCTATGCCTGGCGCCGCGCGTATTCTGCGCCGCGTAAAGCCGATGTGAGAATTTTGTCATAGTCGCAACACCTGCAAAGGTTACCAGAAAGTGCCTGAGCCGCTTCTTCTCTAGTGGGGTTGGGATTTTCTTCAATCATTGCGACCATGGACATAATGAATCCTGGAGCACAGAAAGCACACTGGAAACCACCCTCATCAACTACACCTTGTTGGCACGGATGTAAAGAACCATCGGGGTTCTCTAGTCCCTCTATAGTAGTAATCTGTTTGCCCCTGACACTTTGTGTTAAGACTGAACAAGCATAACTGGCAACACCATCAATTAGCACCGTGCACGCTCCACATTCCGCTCTATCACAGCCCAATTTGGTTCCAGTCAGACCCAACTTATAACGAAGAGTCATTGCGAGTGTTTCCTGATTCAAAACGTCAACTCGTCTTTGTTGACCGTTAACGTTCAAGGTGACTAACCTTTCTACTGAACCCTGCACTGCCATGGCACCCAGCAAAGGCTGATTACCCCTGAATAGATACCCCACAGATGATGTAGTGGCACCAGTAGCGATCACGCCCTTGATGAACTTCCTGCGTGAAACTGACCTAACTGGAGTGCCGATAATCTCGACCTCACTCATGGAACCCCACCTCCTTGAGTAGTTCTTCCTGAGAGTCTCTTTCTGGGCGACTCCCCTGCCCAACTCTTCAAAGATAATGTCACAGCTACTTATGTGCGAGACCGGTTCGAAACTCTTGTGTTTAGCCGTCTTACTTAAATTCCAATATTACTTTTTGATCAACCTGAAATATCTCATAGACTTTTTCAGTTTCACTAATCAGCTAAGGACTCTATGTTGTCTGGAAAGTAAAATCGAAAACCCCATACCTTAAGTCAGTGAAAATACTAGCCTCTAATTCGTATACCCCTTTGAATGCAAGCGAAGTACTGGAAATCCTAAGTTATAACTATGGGATAGAAGGTTCCATTGATCCTCTGCCGAGCGAGCGAGATCAAAACTTCCAGGTTTCCGAAAAAAACGGAGAGCATTTCGTATTAAAAATCGGCAGCCCCCTAGAGAATGACGATCTTATTGTTTTTCAAGACGAGGTTCTTAATTTTTTGGCCGAGCGTCGACTACCCTTTTCTGTACCAGTACCAGTACCAGACAAAAAAGGACAAAACATTGTCTCTTTCCGAACCGGGTCTGGAGAAAGAAGATTGGTTCGCTTGGTTTCCTACATAAAGGGTGAAAAATTTTCCAGCCTCATCCATAGAGACACAAAAGTCCTTCGATCTCTGGGCCATTCAGTCGGTTGTTTAAACCAAGTCCTTAGCACTTTCGAAAAAGAAATTCCCAAAAGAAATGGTTTCGCCTGGGACCTGACCAATGCTCACGAAGTGATAACCACTAATCTCAACTGCATAGAAGAGCATACAGAAAGGAATCTTTTAGAACGGCTGTGTGAGAATCTAGAAAGTAACATCCAACATAAACTTCATGAACTTCCCACCAGTCTTCTTCATAATGACGCCAATGATCACAACGTATTAGTAAGCCCACCTCTTTCAGAAGGTCACCAAGTGGTGGGGATTTTAGATTTCGGAGATATGATAACAGGACCTTCTATCTACGACCTGGCCATCTCTGCTGCATATGCCCAAATGGGAATGGAAGATCCATTCTCTTCAATACTGACTCTTGTTCAAGCATATAATGAAGTACAATCAATTACCCCAGAAGAATTGGAGGTTCTCTTCCCACTTGTCTGTGCCAGACTGGCAGTTAGCGTTAGCCTTTCCGCAGCCCACATACACGATGGAAACATGGATCCTTACCTGACTGTAAGCCAGAAAGCATCGTGGCGATCTCTAAACACACTGGTAGAAATTCACCCTCGATTGGCACGAAATCTCCTGCGAGAATCCTGTGGTCTTCCTCCGTGTCCCAACAACGAAAAGGTGAAGAAATGGATGGAAATCAACAAAGCCAATTGCGGTCCTCTCGTCAAGGATCCTTTGGATGATTCTTTGATATTTGACCTGAGCCCAGGAAGCACTTCTCTCCCTGACTTAGAAACTTTATCCAATGTTGATCAAGTCACGACATTATTGTTTGGTCAAATGAATAGCGCCAACTCCACGGTTGGAATCGGAAGATATGCTGAACCGAGACTGTTATACGCTTCTGAAAACTATATCCAGCCAAGTGCAGGCTTCCCAGAACGGCGGACTATCCATCTCGGATTAGACCTGTTTTTGCCAGCGGAAAACCCTGTGCTAGCTCCGCTAGATGGGAGGGTTCACAGCCTAAGAGATAATAACATCGACTTGGACTACGGACCGACCATTATTCTAGAACATGTATTGGACGAAGTAGTATTCTACACTTTGTACGGCCACCTGACTGCAGATTCTTTAGATGATTTAAAGCCAGGAGATTATGTAGAAAAGGGTCAGGAGTTTTGCAAAATCGGTGATTATCCAATCAATGGAAACTGGCCACCGCACTTACATTTTCAAATCATTACAGACTTACTAGACCTGGACGGAACTTTCCCTGGAGTGGCCCTACCAAGCCAGAAATATACTTGGATGAGCCTTTCCCCGAATCCATCACTGATGCTAAATCTTCCCGATGGCTCCACATTCTCAGAAGCCAGTCCAACAAAAACATTACAGAAGGAACGAGAGGATCACCTAGGCCCATCCCTGAGCCTTTCGTACAAGACTCCTCTTCACATAGTAAGGGGATGGAAACAAAATCTCATTACTGACGAAGGTCAACTTTACCTCGATTGTGTCAACAACGTGAGCCATGTGGGACACTGCCACCCTAAGGTAGTCGCAGCTTCGACTCTACAAATGGGCGTATTAAATACCAACACCCGATATCTAAACCGAAATATCACCACATATTGCAAAAAACTGCTCAATACTTTGCCGGAACCCCTGAGCGTTTGCTTCCTGGTCAATTCTGGTAGTGAAGCCAATGAATTAGCATTTAGGATGGCACACGCAACTACTGGATGTAACGACCTCATAGTTGTAGATGGAGGTTACCATGGCAACACTGGAGCAACAGTTGAGGCCAGTTCTTACAAGTTCGAAGGACCAGGGGGCCAAGGTCCCAGTGCGCATGTGTTTCCAGTTGCGGCACCCGACGACTATCAAGGCCCTTTTCTAAGAGATGATCCAAAGAGAGGTGAGCGGTATGCACAGGAGGTCGAATTGGCAATCCAGGCTTCTCAAAAGAATGGCCGCGGCCCATCACTCTTTATATGTGAAAGCCTTCTAAGCTGCGGAGGACAAATTGTCTTGCCTCCTAACTATCTGAAAACCTCATACAAACTTGTTCGCGATGCAGGAGGGGTTTGCATAGCAGACGAAGTTCAAGTCGGATTTGGAAGAGTCGGAAGTCATTTTTGGGGGTTTGAAACCCAGGACGTTACTCCAGATATCGTCACAATGGGTAAGCCCATGGGTAACGGTCACCCAATGGGTGCCGTGGTGACAACTCCCTCGATAGCACAGGCTTTTAATAATGGTATGGAATATTTCAATACTTTCGGAGGAAACCCCGTTTCCTGTGCTATCGGCATAGCGGTTTTAGACATAATCGAGGACACCAATTTACAGGAACAAGCACTTAAAACTGGGAATTATCTACTAAGAGAGCTCCAAGTTCTTCAAACTCGACACGAGCGAATAGGAGACGTGCGTGGGTTGGGTCTCTTTTTAGGACTAGAGGTGGTTTCCGACAAAGAAAACAAGCGACCTCGTAAAGACCTAGCCAAGTACATCGTCGAAAGGATGAAAGACCACGGAATTTTGTTGAGTACTGATGGGCCGAATGATAATGTCATTAAGATCAAGCCACCCTTGGTATTTGAGGAGAAGGATGCTACACGATTGGTAGGCGCACTCGACAACATCCTAAAAGAAGATTTTATATCCTACAATAACGGAGAATAGATTTATGACAGCACAATCTGAACAGTTCGCATCATTGAAGGTCACTGGAATGTCCTGTGGTCACTGTACGGCGCAGGTTCAAGCTGCACTTGAAAACTTGGAAGGTGTTCTGAAAGCAGAAGTCTCATTATCTGAGCAAACAGCTTCAATAACGCTGGAAAAAGAAGTATCAAACGATGTTCTGACCAATGCTGTAGAAGCAGCAGGATATCAAGCAATAGCTCACAAATAAGCATGCTCAGACTGCTTTCTTCTGTTACACTGCTTGTCGCATCTCTTTACTTAGGTAACACACGACTAGGATCACTACCGCCATTATTAGACTTCCTTGATCCTACCCGTGGCGTATGGACAACTATAAACTCAGCAGACCAATCTAAATCCGATGTCGGACCTTTAGAAGGATTGAGTGCGGAAGTTCAAATTATTTATGACAGCCGACAAGTCCCTCATATTTATGGGGAGACAGTCGAAGATGTTCTTTTGGGTCTAGGCTATGCAGTAGCTAAAGACAGGCTTTTCCAATTAGAACTACAAACTCGTTCAGCCGCAGGAACCCTTTCGGAAATTCTTGGAAAAGAAGTTCTTCCAGTAGACAGAGAGATGCGTCAATTGGGACTCGCCTGGTCAGCGGAAAAAAATCACGCTGAACTAGATTCTACATCCCAATCATACCGATACCAATCAGCCTACGCCCAAGGTGTAAACGCCTGGATCAACCAAATGACATTGTCCGACCTACCACTGGAGTATCACCTAATAGGAAAAAGGCCGATGGAATGGTTGCCACAATACTCAGCATATCTTCTGAAAAGGATGGGTTGGACTCTATCCATGAAAAACACCGAAAGACAAACCGGTCTAGCATCTGGCCTAGTGGGACCAACTGCAGCTAGAGCTTTGTTCCCTGTGGACAGCTGGATACAGGAACCAATACAGCCTAATGGACAAATAGAGCCCAGATTTGACCCACACCCCTTACCCGCCCCCATAAATCCTCATAACAATGGTCAAGAAATATCATACATATCTAAGCTCTTCGAATTATCCAAAACACCAGGCCAAAATGAGTTTACAGAGACCACCCTAGGTTCCAACAGTTGGGCAATTTCACCCAGTCGTTCCTTAAGTGGCAACCCTATCATAGCTGGAGATCCGCACCTCGGACTTTCTCTCCCCAGTATCTGGTATGAAGCTCATCTTATTGTACCTGGGCAACTAGATGTTTATGGCGTTACCATTCCAGGAAGTCCTGCTATCACAATAGGATT
>JBJKYO010000004.1:0-14789 GCA_045561015.1 Longimicrobiales bacterium
CACCTTCATCCAATCCAACACCGAGAACTGTAGAACGATTTTGTTCCTGCTTGAACCTTGCGAGAAAGACGAGCAACCTTCCTTCTCTTTCTCTCTCTGAGAAATGACTGTCTATGATGGTATTGTGAAGCTCTGACTGATAGAAAGTAGGGTAGGAGATACTGACTTTGTTGCCCAAAGGATCAGCTAGCGCTCCTGCCGAAGTTATGGTTCCATTTTCGGCATCGAAAGCTGCTTCTCCTAGTGATACGGCTCCAGCACTGGTGCCACCAACCGAGATGTTTTTCTCCGCAAGTGAGTTTAGAAACAATTGGAATTGTGCTGGCCATTCACCCAAGTAGTTCCACTGATTTCCACCTGCGAACCACACGCCCTCGGCTCTATTTAGCCAGCACCTGACGGCTGGATCTGAAGCTTGTTGTGGTGACGATGTGAGTACAGTCAGAGCTGAGTTGGGTGGGATCTGTGGAGATAGGGTCGACATGAAGTAGTTGGGGTAGCTCGTCAATGATCCCGATGCTCTAAGGATGACGATGTCCCCTCCGTTAGTAGCTTCTAGAAATAATTTTGAAGCTTCGTCATCTTCGCTTCCTCCTCCCATTAGGACTAGGATCCTTTGGGACATAGGATTCACATTCTTCTCATTACCGTATAGGCCACCGATGACAATTCCTGTGCTAGGATCAGGGCATTCAGGTGTTGGGTCGATCCTTGGCCCCATTTCCTGTGCAGGGTCGGAACATGACCACGAGATGGTTACGCACAGGACTGCAACAGCAAGAATTATGCTTCGATGAATCAGTAGCCGAGACCCGTTCAGTTGCAATAGGGTTACTTGGGCTGAAAATTCTGTTAAAGTATCAGGGCCTTCGCTTAGATTCACAGACGTTTAGTCCAGGCTTGAGGAATCTTTCTTTAGGGGCATTAAAGTAGTATAGGCCTAGAAGGAGGACAAAAGGAATTTTAGTTGGTACAGACCGTAAATATTGTGAAAGAAGTGGAGATAGGGGAGCGTAATAAGTAGATTTATCACAGAGCCGGTAGCTCAGTTGGTAGAGCAACGGACTTTTAATCCGTAGGTCGTGGGTTCGACCCCCACCCGGCTCATTCCGTAGCTATGATTTATCCAAGTCCTTCTGCTTAATTTGTTAGGGATTTTTCAAGGACTTGAAGAAAGCTGACTGCTTCATGGTCAGTCCCGTGATCAATCTGGTGCCTACAACTAGTTCCGCCAGCAACTACTATCGTGTCTGGAGATGCCGCTCGTACAGCAGGAAGCAGGTCAAGGTTAGCCATCTCTAACGAAGTCTGATAGTGCTCGGATTCATAACCAAAGGCACCGGCCATTCCGCAACACCCTGATTCGATAGACTCAACTTCTAGGTTTGGAATCCATGTGAGGATTTCTTCAGTAATCCCTCCAGTACTCAACGCTTTTTGATGACAGTGGGTGTGGACTAGGGCTTTCTTTGCATCCAAAGGTTGGAGATCTAATTGGAGTTTACCTTTTTGTTTCTCTGAAACCAGGAATTCGTCTAAGAGGACCGCCTCCTTTTTGATAGCTTCACTCGTATTTCCAGGAAGAATGACAGTAAGTTCATCCCGCAGGGTTAAAAGGCACGAAGGTTCAAGCCCTATGATGGGTATTCCCTTTTCTGCCCAGGGTCCGAGTACTTCAGCAAGCCTTTGAGCTTCAGCCCGGGCTTCCTCAATGAGTCCGGCATTGAGGAAGGTGCGTCCACAGCATACCGGTCGGGTCTCAAAAACAGGGAGGTTAATGGTATAGCCCGCTGCCTCGAGGATTTTGATCGCCGCGTGGGCATTCTCAGGTTCGAAGTAGGTATTGAAGGTGTCTACCCATAGCACTACCTCTGGATTTTCAGGGTTGCTTGTCGTTGGCTGTTGATGCTTGAAGGTGTCACTTCTCCATTGCGGATTTTCTCGATGAGAAGTCACTCCGATAAATATTTCTCCCAGTTTGGATAACAGACCTTTTCCTGATCCTAAATTAGCGATTAGTGGGAATTTGCTCATCCATTTGGCATAGCGTGGAAGCCACGCGATGAATCGCTCGCGCAGTGCCAGCCCGTGTCTGCTGTGATAGTGATGAAGAAATTCTGTTTTCATACGTGTAATATCCACACTCATAGGGCACTCTTTCTGACAAGCCTTGCAGCCAACACAAAGGGAGAGAGTTTCGTGCATGTCTTCAGAGGTGAGAGCATCGGGTCCCAGTTGACCCGTTAGCGCAAGACGTAGAGAGTTGGCACGCCCACGTGGGACGTGTTTCTCATCTTTAGTGACTCGATATGAAGGACACATCACTCCAGGATCACTTTTACGGCAGGCACCGTTGTTGTTACACATTTCTGTGGCCTGAGTCCAGCTTCCCCAGGGAGACCAGTCCAGAGATGTAGCCACTGGCAGTTCCTTGTATCCCTCCTTGTAACGCATGAGACTCCTATCATCCATTTTAGGCGGATTTACTATCTTTCCAGGGTTGAGTGTGTCTAGGGGATCGAACAGGTTTTTGACCTCTGCAAAGGCTGTGACTAGTTGCTTACCAAGCATGGGTTCAAGGAACTCGGATCGTATTAAGCCATCTCCGTGTTCTCCGGAGTGTGTGCCCTTGAATTCTCTAACCAGTTCGTGAGTCTGCTCTGCAATACTTCGCATAGACTTCAGTCCTCGGTCGCTCTTGAGATTGAGAATAGGCCGTACGTGAAGGCAGCCTACTGAAGCATGGGCATACCATGTGCCGCTGGTCCCATGATTACGAAAAATTTCTTCAAGGCGCACTCCGTATTCAGCAAGGTGTTCGAGTGGTATTGTACAGTCTTCAATGAACGAAACAGGTTTTTTGTCACCCTTCATGGACATCACAATATTCATGGATGTTTTTCTGACTGACCAAATCAAATTTTGAAGTGCTGCTGATTCGGCTCTTAGCACCGAGTTAGGGTATCCAAGCTCGGCGAGCACTTCCTCCAGTGAGTCTAGTTTGGCCGATAGGTGGTTATGTCCAGTGCAAGAGAATTCTACCAGTAGAACTGCTCGCGCCTCTTTCTGAACGAACTGATCGATAGCAGTTCGTAGGGTAGGCATGTCGCGTGCCAGGTCTATCAGAGCTCCGTCGATCAACTCAACGGCCGAAGGATTGAGTTGTACAATATGGGAAACAGCATTCAAGGCTGCTTCAAGGCTGGGGAAAGTGCACGCACCTAATACTCGGTGATCAGGCAATTGTGAAAGCTGTAGCTCTATTTCTGTAAAGAAAGAAAGCGTGCCTTCAGAGCCCACCAAGATTTGGGGGATCCGATCTCCCTGTTCGCCAACTCTGTCTAGATTGTAGCCCGCCACTCTCCTCATGACCTTTGGGATTCTCTTTTCTAATTCTGCTCCTTCTCTGCGACGAAGTGCGGCTAGTTTTTGCGCGATCTTCAGCTCGGCACCTTGGGTTGGTGTATCCATGTCGAATGTTACCGTTGTGCCGTCTGCCATAAGACCTTGGATGGAGGTCACATTATCCACCATCATTCCGTATTTGATAGATCTTGACCCGGCACTATTGTTTGCTGTCATACCGCCTATGGTCGCTCGGCTCGAGGTTGCAACATCCACAGGGAAAAAGAGGCCATGCGGTTTGAGGAACTGGTTTAGGTGATCCAGCACCACTCCAGGCTGTACCTTTATCCTGTTTTCCTGGTGATCAATTTCGCCAAAACCGTTCAAGTGCTTACTGGTGTCCACGACAAGCCCTGGGCCTATGGATTGACCAGACTGTGAAGTTCCAGCACCTCTGGGGGTAACAGAGGTACTGTGCTGGTTCGCTATTTGAAGGGTGTTGACGATATCATCAACTGTTTTGGGCAGGACGACGCCCATTGGCTCTATTTGGTAGATTGATGCGTCTGTAGAATAGAGTCCTTTACTGAAAGTATCGAAAAGGGTATCCCCTTTTATATTTTTTCGAAGAATATCAGGGATTGATTTCATATCATTTGCTCTTTAACCCTGTGGATTCGACTATTCTGGATGGTAGAAGAAAAATTTAACGGTATTTGTCAGCACGTCTAATCCTAGATTTGATTGTCAAGGAAAGGAAGGAGTTCGGGTTAGATTGGTTGAGTGACAGATGTGCAAAAAACACGTATGGCTTTTAGCCTGTGCCTGTGCCATTATTCAATCTCGATCAAAATCATATTGACCAAAAGAAGGAAGAATAGAGCATGCCTTTCCGATCTGGAAGACACTTTTTGCAGTTGCCGGGTCCTACAAATGTCCCTGACCGTATCCTTAGGGCCATGAGCAAGCCAACTATTGATCATCGTGGTCCAGAATTTAAGGATTTTGGGGCCAAGATTCTTGAAGAATTAAAGGATGTTTTTCAGGCCTCCGAGTATGTATTTGTTTACCCCGCTTCAGGAAGTGGCTCTTGGGAAGCTGGCTTGATCAACACATTGTCGGCAGGTGATAAAGTTTTAAGGTTCGATGCTGGCTATTTTTCTCAGATATGGGGTGTAGTGGCCACGAGACTAGGGTTGGATGTGCAGGTTGAGCCTTGGGATTGGAGGCTACCAGTCGATCCAGAGGTTGTGGCCGGATTGCTTCGGGCAGACGTTAACCAAGAGATCAAAGCTGTGCTGATCGTACATAATGAAACGGCCACTGGTGTAGTCACAGATATTCCTGCAATCAGAAAGGCCATCGACGAGACAGGTCATCCTGTGCTTCTGATGGTAGACTCAGTTTCTTCCGCCTGCGCCATGGAGTATCGTCACGACGATTGGGGCGTGGACGTAACAATCTGTGGGTCCCAGAAGGGGTTCATGTTGCCTCCCGGACTTTCTTTCTGTGCCGTGAGCAAAAAGGCTTTGGAAGTCCACCGAAATGTTCCTGGTCCTCGGTCCTACTGGGACTGGACGGACCAATTGACTTTTGAAGACACAGGATACTTCCCCTATACACCAGCCACCAACTTGTTGTATGGCCTGGAAGAAGCTTTAAAAATGCTTAGAGAAGAAGGCCTAGAGAATACACATGCTCGCCACGCCCGGTTGGGTGAGGCGACTAGACGGGCGGTGGCTGCTTGGGGCTTGGAAAACTTCTGTAATGACCCTTCAGCGGTGAGTTCAGCGGCGACAAGTGTGCTCATGCCAGAAGGGAGTGACGCAAATCTTGTACGGACGATTTGTCTGGAAAAATTTGACATGTCATTAGGTGGAGGACTGGGAAAAATCGATGGGAAAGTGTTCAGGATAGGACATTTGGGGGATGTTAACGATCTAATGATTTGTGGCACGCTCAGCGGCGTAGAGATGGCCTTGGGGATAGCCGGAGTTCCTCACAAATCTGGAGGAGTCGTTGCCGCCCTAGAATACCTGGCCAGGTATTAGTGTGAAAGCGGACGTTATTTTGTCGAACAAGTGGATTTCAAAGCGTTTCCTGCAGATCTTTGCTCTTTCTGGTACCGTGTTGTTTGCAGGTTGTGGGACTCAGGATGGTGGGGACGGGATCATCGAGCTCAAATTTGGACATGTGGGAGCGCCGGGATCTTTATTCGCACTTTCGGCGGAAGAGTTTTCCAGGAGGGTAGAAGAAAAATATCCAGGTAGAGTGCAGGTAAACGTATTTGGTTCAAGTCAGTTAGGTGGAGATGAGCTAATGCTTCAGAAATTGAAGCTCGGAACTCTGGATCTCGCTCTTCCTTCGACCATCATGTCATCGAGGGTTGAACTCTTTGGTATTTTTGAGATGCCTTACTTGGTTAAGAACCGAGAACATATGAAGGAAATAGAAGAGCATGTCATATGGCCTGTTTTGGTTCCTGAAGCTGCTGAAGAAGGGTATGACATCATCGCAGTTTGGGAAAATGGTTTCAGGCATGTAACGAATAATATCCGTCCGGTGGAGACTCCCAGCGACTTGGAAGGTATCAAGCTTAGGACACCAAGAGGCGTGTGGCGTGTGAAATTATTTCAGGCTTTTGGATCGAATCCGTCACCAATGCCCCTTTCGGAAGTTTTTGTGGCTTTGCAGACGGGAGTGATGGACGGACAAGAAAATCCGTTGGCTCAGATATACGCCTCCAAGCTACATGAGGTCCAGAGTTACATGTCTCTGACTGGCCATGTTTACACCCCTGCCTATGTTACGGCAGGGGCGAGTTGGAGTCGACTTCCCGAGGATCTGAGGACAGGGATAGAGGAAATAGCTTTGGAGACACAGGCGTTTGTCTATGAAACGGCAAGTCGTATGGACTCTGACTTTCTAGTTGCGTTGTCCGAGGCTGGAGTAGAGGTGAATACGCCTGATCAAGAAGCATTTGAAAACGCGAGCAGAGAGATATACGAAGATTTTAGCAGCACCGTTGAAGGCGCAGGCGAATTAGTTAGGCAGTCTCTCGAACTTGAAGGCGGTTCAGACTCGTGATGGCCAGTGTGTCTAGAATTCGCAGCTGAGTTAACGAATAAATGCTTGGAATGAACCGACACCGTTTCAGAGATAAACTCGCAGTATTCCTAGAGAAGTTAGTTCTAGCTCTCGTAGTGGCCCTGGCCACTGTGGTCATCATGGGGGTCTTTTTCAGGAAGATAGGGGCCTCTCTCGTCTGGTATGATGAAGTCGCTTCAATCCTCCTTGCGTGGCTGACATTCTATGGGTCGGTTCTGGCCGCTCTCAAACAAGAACATATCGGATTCTCTAAGATCGTGGATGCGGTAGGAATTAGGACAAGAAAATTCTTGATTGTCGTTGGAAAGGTCGCAGTAATAGGGTTCCTCATCTTGGTGGCATGGTCGGGATGGACGGTATTTGGAGTGCTTGGTGGTGAGATGTTGGTGAGTCTGCCCTGGATGCCTCAACGACTGACCCAATCGGTGATTCCAATTGGGGCCCTGCTGTTCATTCTTGCAGAGCTAATCGTACTTCCAGATATATGGGCTTCAGCGGAAGAGGCAGAGACTCCATGACTCTTCTACTAATGTTTTTGGGACTGCTGACTCTAGTACTCATAAATGTACCGATAGCTGTGTCACTGGGTATAGTTGCTCTTTCTGGTATGATGTTGAGTTCTGGAATGGCAAGCTTGCCTAACGCTGCCCTAGTTCTTTTTGACGGCTCCACCAAGTTCCCATTGATTGCAATCCCCCTATTTATCTTGGCTGGTGCGATCATGAATTGTACCGGCATCTCGATCCGTCTCATCAACCTCGCTTCAGCTCTAGTAGGGTTTATTCGAGGGGGTCTGGCGATGGTGACTGTCTCGGCATCACTGTTTTTTGCCGAAATTTCAGGATCGGCTGTTGCAGATGTGGCGGCCTTAGGCTCCATTCTCATTCCTGCCATGAAGGATAAGGGTTATCCGACCCCATTCGCGGCGGCTGTGACCTCTTCGTCGGCGACTCTGGCGGTGATTATACCTCCGTCTATACCGATGATTCTATACGGGGTGATGTCTGGAAGTTCAGTGGTAGAGCTCTTCGTGGCTGGCATCGTTCCAGGTGTTTTAGGTGGAATGCTGATGATGGTCATGGTCTATATTCTGGCATTAAAAAATGGATTTCCTGTAGAATCGACCTTTCAACTGCAAAGAGTTTTCAAGGCGCTAAGAGAAGCTTCCTGGGCATTATTGCTGCCTGTGATCATTTTATCTGGAATTTTTTCTGGCTGGGTAACAGCCACTGAGGGAGCTGGGCTAGCAGTATTGGCGTCCATCATTATCGGGGGAGGGGTATATAGAGAATTAGATATATCTGCCTTGAGGTCAGCGATTCTTTCGGGGGGTACGCAGACTGCAGTTGTAATGCTATTGGTTGCTACATCAGCGTTGTTAGGGGATTACTTAACAGAGATGCAGGTCCCACAGAGTGTGGCGCAGGGGATTATGGATTTCACAGACAATCGCTGGGCTATTCTAGCCCTGTTGAATGTTTTCTTCATATTAGTCGGTTTATTCTTGCACTCGGCTGCAGCCATCATTTTGGTGGTTCCCATAGTGATGCCCCTGGTTTTGGCAGCGGGCATCGATCCAGTGCATTTTGGTCTTGTGGTAACCCTGAACTTGGGGATTGGGCAACAGACACCCCCTGTGGCTAGTGTCCTGGTTACGGCCTGTTCAGTAGCAAAGGCGGATATCTGGGAAGTCAGTAAGGTCAACCTTTATTTCGTGTCGATTCTTTTATTCATGCTTCTATTGGTCACATATGTCCCGGCTATCCCGATGTGGCCGGTCGAGCTATTCTATCGATAGCATTCTGAACCAAAATCGTCATAGAAAAATTTTGCGCATAACCTTAAGGATGACTGGGAGGAATCAAAATGGCTGAGCGAGTCATAGTCAACTGCAAGGATAACGTGGCCTATATCAAGTTGACCTATCCGGACCAGTTGAATGTTTTAGATATACATGGATGGCGTTCTCTTCGTCAGGTTGTTGAGGAAGTGAGTCAAAACGGAGAGGTGAGCTGTGTGGTCATTGAAGGTGAGGGAGAGCAAGCTTTTTCGGCTGGGTCCGACATCAAAAGCTTTTTGGGAGAGAGGAACACAGAAGACCAGGTGCGAGAATATGGGAGTGCGTTAGAGGGCGCCCTGTCAGCGCTCACAAACTGTCCACATCCCATGGTAGCGCTGATAAATGGAATTTGTGTGGGCGGAGGCCTAGAGATCGCTGCTTGTTGTGATCTCAGGATATGCGGTGAGGGTAGTAAATTTGGCGCTCCAATCAACCGATTGGGGCTGACGATGTCTTATACCGAGTTAGGTCCCATCGTGCGGTTGATCGGTGCCTCGAGGACCCTAGAAATTTTATTCGGTGGAGGATTGATCACAGCACAGAAGGCCTACGACATAGGGCTGGTGACCACCGTTGTGCCAGATGGAACGGTGAGAGAGGAAGTGGATTCTGTTGTAGAAAATATTGGATCCGGAGCGCCTCTCGTGAATCGGTGGCACAAGAAGTTCGTGAGAAATCTCGTTGACGGGGTGGACGTAACCCAGGAAATGAAAGAAGAGGCCTACGAAGCTTTTCAAACCGAAGATTACAAAGAAGGGATTCAGGCGTTCCTGGAACGGCGTAAACCGAAGTTCGAGGGACGCTAGGAGGTTAGTGCGTCAGAAATGAATACTTCAAAGAGTAGTGGTTTGTTGGACGGCCTTCTGGTAGTTGAATTCGGGCACGTCATGGCCGGGCCGATCTGTGGGCGCATGCTTGCCGATATGGGTGCTAATGTCATTAAAGTAGAGCACATTGATGGGGGAGACGCTACTAGGCAGTTTCTGCCTCCAGACCTCGATGGCGAGTCAGCTGCGTTCCTTATGCTAAACAGAAATAAACGAGGGGTTTCTGTGGATTTGAAATCCGAAGAAGGATCTGAGATTGCCAGGAAACTTCTTAAATCGGCAGACGTTTTGATTGAAAACCATCGGACAGGCACAATGGAGAGGCTGGGCCTGGGATATGATACGCTGAGCGAACAGAATCCTGGGCTCATCTACTGTGAGATCTCTGGTTTCGGCCGAACAGGACCGATGGCGAACTTAGGGGGTTTTGATCTGATTACCCAAGGTTACTCGGGACTGATGAGTGTAACCGGAGAGGGCGATGGAAGACCACCCGTAAAATGTGGGCCGCCCCTGACCGATATCACTGCAGGAATCCTGGCTGCAATGGGAGTCCTGGGTGCTTACATAGAGAGGCTAAAGACGGGACAAGGACAGCGCGTTGATACGTCACTGTTTGAGGCGGGGATCACCCAGTCCTATTGGCAGGCTGCCATGGCTATGGCCACGGGTGAATCACCGCTTCCACTAGGCTCCGCTCATCCGATGAGTGCACCTTACCAGGCGTTTGAGACCGAGGACGGCTGGATCACAGTGGGCGGATCCAATCAGACCAATTGGATCAGACTAATCAATGCCTTGGGAGTACCAGAGCTTTCTGAGGATCCGCGTTTCTTAGAAAACTCCGATCGTATCAAAAATGTTCAGGACCTGGATGCGATTTTGAGTGAGAGTTTTAAGAGGAAAACGACGGAGCAATGGCTGAAGATCCTAGAAGAAGCAGGAGTGCCAGCGGGTCCGGTGGCTAGCATGACGGAGATGCTGGATCTTCCTCAGACTTTGGCGAGGGACATGGTGGTCGAGGTCGAACACTCGCGGCTGGGACCAGTCAAAACACTGGGGTTCCCTGTGAAGTTCTCCAAGAATCCGGCTACTGTGAGTAGGGGCGCGCCTATTTTTGGGGAGCACACACGTGAGATTTTGAATGAGCTGGGGTATTCCGATGAAGAGATTGTGGAATTAGAAAGTGCTGGGATCATTCGAACCTGAATCTACTGCTGGCATCCTCACGAATAGTGTGGCTACAAAACAGCTTCTTACACATTAGGGCTTTTGTTATTGTTGGACGGTGGCACCACAGTTGGAAGCCTAGTTAAGCTCGCACTCCATGTCCTGTCCGCAGCACATGGGCGATTTAATCTTACCGGCACATTCTGGGCAGGCGCAGACATGTACAGAAGAACCGTCGCCTTTGACAATAGTGTCATGCACCAATTCCACGTCACAGGTTCCACAGGTCATTACACCGACACTCATTCCACATTCGTCACACGTATAAGCGGCCATTTTCTTCTCATTGTGTTTTGTTGAATCTGATGATCACTACTAATTAACTGCAAAAACTGTAATGGATATGTGAACTGCGCAAGCCGTTAGAGAAAAAATTCTACATAATGAGAAAGCTTAAAGATTATCTTATCTCGGTTTCCCACCCATTTCGGCCTGTGATTACTCTTTGGTTATGAGGGTTCTAATTGGGAACGGTATCTCAATCCCCTTTTCATTGAAACGCTTGTGAAGTCGTTTGATAAACTGATGTCTTACTCGTCCCTGACTCCTGAAGTTTTTAACCTGCATGCGTACTTGGAAATCAATGCTAGACTCGCCAAATGTGTGGAACCTTAGTTTGACGACTTTTTCGTTACTTCCAGGATCTGTAGGGTTCGTTTCTGCAAGGACTTCTTTCGCTACTTCCATCGTCACCTCTTCTACTTGATCTAGGTCGCTATCGTAGCTTACGCCTATGTCGAGGCTTACCCAGAGTTTTTCAATGGGCATACTGTAGTTTTTGACGATAGAGGAGGCCATGGTTGAGTTTGGTACCACTACTAAATTCTCATCGGGAAACGTGTTGATCGTTGTATTGCGTGCCTTCACGTCTTCAACGTATCCCCTTTCGCCGCTGGTAAGTTGGACGTAGTTACCGGGCTTTACTTGGCCTGAAAGAATGATCTGTACTCCTGCGAAGAGGTTACCGAGAGTGTCCTGGAGGGCCAGTGCGACTGCTAAACCACCAATACCCAGGGCCGTGATCAGTGGGGTGATATCGATGTCCAGATTTTGCAGGATTATGAATCCCCCGAGTATTCCGATTGCCAGGCGTGCGAGGTTGACAACCAGAGTGGGGGAGTTGATTTGCGAGCGCTCGGAAACGGCATCCACCACAGCTCGGACCGCGCGCATGGCGGCAACGATAATGGGAAGAATGAATAGTACCCTAAGTATCTTGAGGATCACTGCGGTAACAAAAGGATCCCATTCACCGACCGTCAGTGCTAGATATGCACCTCCTGCCGTGAACCAGACTGCAAGTATTCCCTTAAACGAGTAGGCAATGACATCGTCCCATTCGAACTCTGTCTTCTTAGTAAATCGTTGGAATTGAGCGAAGAATACACGTTCTACTAGCATACCTAAGAGTAGCCCTCCGAGTAGAAAGGCCATTCTCTGAAAATTCGGTTGTGACAGAAATTCGATCATTTTTTCTCTATCCTTATGCGCATGTCTGCTCAGGCGAGTCTTTTTGTGTTATTTTTTACGTACACTATCAGATCAGGTTATTCAAAGTTCTCCCGAACCAACCAATCAATTCTACTAATCTTTTGATGATGAATCCAATCGAAGCATTCCAATTTATTGCAGATCCTGGAAATACTAGCCGATTAGCCAACCTATTTATAGGTATTGGCCTTTTAAGTTTGGCGGCATGGCTGGGGTATATCGCTACCCGTAGAGTCATACTTCGTATCATCCTGAACCTTGTAAAAAGGACTAGGGCTACGTGGGATGACCAGCTGATCGAATCGAAGGTGCTAGATAAACTTTCCTATATCATGCCCGCATGGATTGTCTATGCTGGAATAAGTTTTGTTCCAGCACTTCCATCGCTACTGGTCCAGGTAGTTGGACAGGTCGCTCTCGCTTGGATGGCCTTAAGCGTGGGATTGGCTGTAAGTGCATTATTGACCGCGGCGAACGCTATCTACGAGCAGGACTATCCAGAGGCTAAAGCGAAGCCGATCAAAGGGTACATTCAGATTCTCCAGATAGCAGTGTTGGTGGTTGTAGTAATTGTCGTTACTGCAATCCTGTTGGATCAGGATTTCACCGTTTTCCTGGGTGGTGTCGGTGCGATGAGTGCCGTCCTGCTATTAGTCTTTAGAGATACGATTCTCTCGTTAGTCGCGAGTCTCCAGATTGCTTCCAATGATATGATTCGAGTGGGTGATTGGGTGGAGATGCCCCAATTCAATGCGGACGGAGACGTAATCGATGTGGCTCTCCATACCGTGAAGATCCAGAACTGGGATAAAACCATCACAACGATTCCTACCCATAAATTTATTGAAGATTCATTTCGCAACTGGCGCGGAATGCAAGATTCGGGTGGGCGTCGAATCAAGAGGGCGTTGTATATCGACCTCAACAGCGTAAAATTCTTGGCCGACGAAGAGGTTGACCATCTCGCTAAATACGAGTTTCTGCAGCATTACATGGCTGAAAAAAACCAGGAATTAGCAGATCAGAACAGCCAGGAATCCAATGAGACGAACGTTATCCCTGACCGAAGGAGGCTGACCAACATCGGAACATTTAGGGCTTACGTACTTCATTACCTGAAAGAAAATGGTCGGATCCATAAGGATATGACACTATTAGTGCGTCAGTTAGCTTCGAGTTCCAAGGGCTTCCCTTAGAAATTTACTGTTTTACTAGTGATACTCGTTGGGCCGTCTACGAAGACATTCAATCCGACATCTTCGATCACCTGATTGCTATTCTTCCTGAATTTGGTTTGAGGGTATTCCAGGAGCCTTCTGGAGGCGATGTGCACGATCTATTGCGTGGGCAAGGCAATGGTCCAGATGGGTTTAAGGATTCCTGATCTGGTCGAACACTGGGATACATGGTATTCTTGAAGGACTAGAAAGAGCAGACATCGTTTTTGTAAGTGTGATTGGTCAAGATATTACCTACATGGTGTTGAGTACCAGACTGGGTGTTCGGGAGTCTCTTCGAAGAAGACAGACCGTTTGGCCACTATATAACGGAGGTAGTGATGAGCAAGAGTAGTGTTTCCCGCCGTGGTTTTATGGGTGGCGCCGCCGCCGCATTAGGCTATATGGGACTGAATCCCGCATCTGACTTATCGGCGAAAGAATTTTCGCTGGATGCATTTAGGCGATCCACACAGGAATTCGATTTTGATTCCTACGCCAGACTGTCCAGCAATGAGAACGCATGGGCCCCATCGGAATCCGTACTGGATGCCGTGACTGCGTCCTTTAAATATGCAAACCGCTACGGTGATCCAGGAGAGAATATTGTAGCAGCGATTGCTGAGCGTGACGGTGTTGAGGAAAATATGGTCATGACAACTCCTGGTTCCGGAGCGTTCCTTAGAGTTGTCGGTACTACATTCCTAGGTACAAACAAGAAAGTGGTGGGTGTCGAGCCGACCTACAGCTCTGTCTATCGTCATGCCAGTGGCTTAAAAGCAGATGTGATAGCACTCAGCTTGAACGAAGATGCGACCCAGAACATCGATCGTATGATTGAGACGACTAGGAAGAACTATCGTGATGTTGGTTTGGTTTACCTCGTTAACCCAAACAATCCAACCGGAATTTCTGTCGATAGCAGTGACGTTCAGAAACTACTAGATGGTATTCCAGACGATGTACCAGTCTTGATCGATGAAGCGTATCACCACTTCGTCCAAAATCCCAACTATAGGACTGCTATTCCTCATGTATTGGAAGGTCGTCCGGTGATGGTCGCACGTACTTTTTCAAAGATCTACGGTATGGCAGCGATCCGTCTTGGGTATGGTATTGCTTCGCCAGAGATGATCGACAAAATGAGACCTTATCAGACTGGTAATGTCAGTGTACTGGCAAGATGGGGTGGAATCGCCGCACTCAAGGATACAGATAGTGAGGCCACATTCCTGAAAGACACGCTAGACTTGAGAAATAAAACGGTTGCCGAGCTGGAAGGTATGGGTCATAAGATCCTTCCGTCGGATACCAATTTCTTCTTTGTTCATACGGGCCGTCCGGTTACGGAGGTCCAGGAAGCATTCCGTCAGAAGGGTGTTCTGGTCGGAAGGCCGTTCCCTCCAATGCTGGACTATCTGAGAGTTTCGATAGGTACTGCAGATGAGATGGATCGTTTCATGGCAGCTTGGAAAGAGATTTTCCCTGTGACAGCAGCAGATAATCTCTAAAAGAAAAATTACCCTACTTTCCTGTCGTCTGGTTAATCAGGCGGCAGGAGTAGGGTTTTTTTATTGTGGGAGCTTATATGTCGAACCGTAGAGAATTTCTTGGTACGGTAGTTGGTGCTACAGGAATGATTCCCATCGCATCCCTGGCTGGAAATTGGGATGGGCAGGGAGCTAGGATCCAAGAGGATTGGGTTAGAAGAGCCCGGCGTCAGATCCCGAG
>JBJKYO010000005.1:0-42855 GCA_045561015.1 Longimicrobiales bacterium
GCTTTTGGTCAGTGGTGGTTGGTTGGGGATAATGACCTGTTTTTTGACTGACGAAGAATTGTTTGAAAATTGGCACTATCGAAGGGATCCTACCCACGTAGTTTTCTATGCAGAGAAAACATTCGAGATGATTGCATCCCAGAGAGAATGGAACTGCGAGATCAAATCAAAAGATATTGTTTTGTTGCAGAAGATGTCCTGATCGAACGGAGGGACTGAGGTCATGGAAGCAGGGTCAGCAAAATGGGTATAGAACGTCAGAAACCAGTATTGCTTTACGATGGTCTGTGCGGGTTTTGTGACAGAGCAGTGAGATTTGTCCTGAGGTTCGATCCGCAGGGTGTGATTCATTTCGCACCCTTACAGGGAAAATTTGCTGCTTCGGTAATTGGGCGTCACCTGCCTCTCAGAGAAATTGATTCCCTTATTCTAGTCGAGTCTAACGGTCAGAATGGGGAAGAACAGGTATATGTGCGGTCAGAAGCAGTGCTCAAAGTTGCATGGTACATGGGTGGTCTTTGGAGAGCTTCTGTGATCTTCAGAGTAATTCCTAGACCCTTACGTGATTGGTTATATGATGTTTTTGCTCGTTCACGTTATCGGTATTTTGGACGTCTCGACAGTTGTAGCATTCCTCCTTCTGAGGTGAACTACAGATTTTTGGATTAAGCAACCTTTTAAGGGCCTTATCTGCAGCATCGTTACCTGCTTCAGCCGCCTTGGAATACCAGAATTTGGCTTTTTCGATATTGCGGGGTACCCCACGCCCAGCTTCATAGGCTTCCCCGAGTCGAAGAGCGGGAATTATGTCTCCTGCAGCGGCAGCTTGTAGCCACCATGTAGCTGCTTCTGAGTGGTCCACGTTAACGCCTCGGCCATCTCGATACATGTTGCCCACATTATGTATTGCAAGGATATGACCCTCTTTGGCAGCTGCTTTGTACCAGTGAAGGGCTTGTTTGTAGTCGATTTCTGTTCCAAGACCTTCGTCGTGGGCAGTTCCCATGAGAAAAATGGCTTCCACATCACCTGAATCAGCCAATGCACCGATTTCAGTCAAAATACCCTCAGCCATTTGCTTAGCTTTTGAAAGATTTTGTTGGAAGCCCATGCGACCAGTGGAGAGGACTCTAGCAATCCACATTTGGGCTAGTGCATCATCCTCGTTTTGAGATACTTCCAAAAGCAGTTCCTTGGCTCTTGGGTCATTCACTGTGCCGATCACTCCCGTGTAGTGATCGATAGCTTCGAGAAGCCTATCATCTGCTACCGTTGAACTTTGAGCTTCCAGGTCAAAAACACTGAGTAAGGTTAGGGACGTATAGATGCATATGTGAGCAAAAAATTTCATTTAATCAACGTAAAGCTTGGAGAAGGATCCGATGAAACCCTGCACATTTTCAAACTGAACTGCATGACTGGTCCCATCAACAAGGCAAAGATCACGGTCCCCAATCCTATGGAACCACCAAGGAAAGCGGCTACTACTAGCACTGTGATTTCTACGCTGTTTCTGGTAAAACGAAGACTTTTACCGATTTTATTAGACAGGCCCATAGCAAGTCCATCTCTTGGTCCCGCTCCTAGACGTGCCCCGATATAAAGTGCGCTGGCCAGGCCCATAACGCCTATTCCTCCCAAGAACTGAATGATTCCCGGCAGCCATCCTGTAGCTTCAGGTAGCCAAGTCTGAGTACGTACGAAATCGATCCAAGGCCCAACCGTTAGCATGTTTAGAATGGTAGCCAGGCCAGGCTTAACGGATAAAACCACCCAACTAAAAATGATGATCATGAATCCAAAGCTCTGAGACATTCTGCCAAAACTAAAGCCAGATCGGATACTTAGGATTTCGTGAAAGGCGGACCAGGGATCTAGGCCGATGTGAGCTTCTAGCATCAATGACACTGCCACTCCAAAAAGGAATAAACCAATTTGAAGTCGGGCCATATAAATCCAGAATTTCAGGCTCAAGAGTGTGTCCATTTTTGTCCGATTTTATCGACCGTCTGGTTTCAGGATCCTGGATCAAAGTAATCTAGTGTTCACCAATCTAATAAGTTTCTTTTGAAAATTTTACTACTATCGAAATAGTGTTCTGTTTCCTTGGTAATTGTTTTAGCTTTGGTCATGCTAATCGGAAAATTAGTCGGAGAGATACAATGAGTGGTGATGAAGGCAATCCGCATTTTACAACATACAGAAGATGGTTAGGCTACGTACTGATTGTTGTGGGAAGTTCTATGTGGATCTACTGGGATCATACTACGTTGGGGCCAGCTGTAGGAGGGTTAGGATTCCTGCTAGTTGTGGTTCATAGGAAGAAGTGAAGGGCATAGAAACCTCTAGTTAGAGGAATGAGTCTTCAAGAAGCCGTAGCGATTTTTCCATAGGGTATTCTATGACATCGCTGGCATTACCTTTTACGAAATTTCATCAGGAGAAATAATGAGTAACCCGATCGTGACCATCCAAACAAACCTCGGTACTATAGAGGCGGAACTGTATGAAGATGCTGCCCCTAAAACTGTGGCCAATTTCATAGATTTGGCTACACATGGCTATTACAACGATGTAATTTTCCATCGTGTAATTGATAGTTTTATGATCCAGGGTGGTGACCCCGATGGTACGGGTATGGGAGGGCCTGGCTACACAATTCCCTGCGAATTTGGTGAAGGATTAGCACATAGTGAGCCTGGGATGTTCTCCATGGCCAACGCTGGTCCAAATACTGGAGGCTCCCAATTTTTCATTACTCTCGCTGCCACTCCTTGGTTGGACGGTAAGCACGCTATTTTTGGAAAAGTATCGTCTGGATTGGAAGTAGTGCAGGCAATAGGCCAGGTGCAGACGGGTGCTTCTGATCGACCTGTGGAAGATGTCGTGATGGAAAAAGTGACCGTGGCGGGCAGTGAATAGAAAATCAGATGCCAAGTTTGGAACTCTTTATTTAATAGTGAGTAGCGGATGTTGCCGTGGATCTATACCCCACGTCGAGATTTAGTAAATTAACATTCTGTAAAGGTGAATCTTCTCGTTGATCTATGTGAATTAAGAGGGAATTTATGATGACTTTCGCTTCGATCTGCCAAGTTGTGATCGCAGCCGTGATATTTAATGTTTGGATACTTCGCCGCGATCGGCCGACTCCTTATCGTCCGGATGGAGCTGGTACTTTGAAGGAAGAGTTTGCTGTTTATGGTTTTCCCGATTGGGTAAGAATAGGCGTGGGAACATCTAAACTCCTATTGGCGTCGCTCATGGTGATTGGATTGTTCGTGATTCCCGTTGCAAGAGTGTCATCTGGCCTGCTTGCTCTCCTGATGCTGGCCGCGATAGCTGCACATATCAAGGTTGGTGATCCCCTAATTAAAGCGATGCCAGCGCTCTTTATGGCGGCGATGTGTACGTTTGTATTTTTGACGTATTCTTCCTAACTGCCTAAAGAAAACATGAAGGTAAGGAAGGGGATTGCTAGGAATTTCCTCGGACTGCACGACCGCCAAGGTTCCCCGTATGTTCTCCGTCGCGCAGAGTCACCACCCCGTTCACAATTACTATGGGGATGCCAAGGGGATATTGGTGCGGGTTATCGAAGGTAGCCTGATCTGCAACGGTCGTTGGGTCGAAAGCCACAAGGTCAGCGTAGGCTCCAGGGGCTATTATGCCTCGGTCTCTTAGCTGTAACTTTTTGGCTGGCATTTGGGTCACCTTGTGAACTGCTGATTCCAGGTCCAGTGCTCCTGTTTCTCGCACGTAGTGTCCCAAAAACCTTGGAAATGAACCATATCCGCGGGGATGAGGCGATCCCGATCCCAGTGACCCATAGGGTGCATAGCTTCCACCGTCGGAGCACAGCATTCCGAGAGGATGAGCGAGTATCTTTGCAGTGTTCTCTTCACTCATTCCGTGGCCGATCATTCCTACACTTCCGCCATTTTCCTCTAAAAGTTCCAGTGTAAGATCATAGGCTTCAATTCCACGAGCACGAGCCAAGTCACCCACTAGGCCGCCCCGAGCCCAGGATGTCGAGGCACCTGTACTTGATATTTGGACAGAATTCCAGTCACCGAGCAGGGCAACTTTTTCACGGCAAGCTTTTTCCAGACGACTTGCATATTCAGAATCTCTCAGGCGGTTCAGGAAGGCCTGATTGCCACCTGCACGGTACTCGCTTGGAAATAGATTAGAGAGCCCCGTGGCATAGGCAGTATATGGATACCGATCGAAGTGAACGTCTAGGCCATCCGCGCTAGCCTGTTCGATAAGTTCAAGGGCAGCTTGGGCTTTCCAGTAGTTCCGTTGCCCTTGAGCCTTTAGGTGTGATATTTGCACAGGAACATTGGCAAGACGACCTACATGTAGAGCTTCTTCAATCGCTCCAAGCAGTCGGTCATCTTCATTTCTCATATGGGTAGCATAGGGATATCCGGAGCCCTGTAGAACAGAAGCTAGTTCGATGAGTTCTTCGGGATTAGCTAGCCCGCTGGGAGTGTATTCCAGACCGCTAGAAAGGCCGACACATCCTCCCGATATCTGCTGAGAAAGAATGGATTTCATGGCAGAAAGCTCTGTTTCGGTTGCCGGACGATCTGAGTATCCTACCACCAATCCGCGTAATGCTCCATTGCCGACCATTGTTCCTACGTTAACTGCTGGACGCTCCTTATCTATACGGTTCAGGAATCCCAGTGGATCGCGGAAATCGATGTCTACTCCATAACGTCTCTGGTAGCTGTCTCTCGTGTCTTCAAATCCGGCATCCGACCATGGTCCAACAGAGCTTCCGTCTTGACCCACAATTTCTGTTGTAACTCCCTGCCTTATTCGGCTTTCCGCTTTGTTGTTGATGAGAAGTGAGAGGTCTGCGTGGGAATGGATATCTATGAATCCTGGAGATAGAGCTAGCCCGCGGAGGTCTACTTCTGTTGATCCAGGGGGAAGGTTGGGCCCAATAGCTACAATCCTGTCACCCGTAACGGAGACATCCATCTCCCTACCTTGACTTCCAGTTCCGTCGAGGACATATGCTCCCCGTAGCACCAGATCGGCTCGATGTTTCCCGAAGCCGATGGAGGGTAACCCCAGATTTGCGATTCCTACTGCTGTCAGGGTCCGAAAGAAATCTTTTCGCTTCAAAGCTCTCTGTCCTCACTCTACTGGTGGTAGCCACTTTTATTGGCTGGTAAGTCTCATCACTGCAGAAAATTAAGGTTAACCTTCGGGGGGCTAATCTCAAAGAAAAGATGGGTTATCTTTGTTTTTCCTGAACGAGAGCATTGCTTATAAGGAACCAGATAAATGGCGCGAAAGACAGATCATGATTCCCTAACGCAGAATCGAGTGATTGCTTTGAAATGGGACGGACGGGAAGAAGATATTGTCTGGGATGCTTCACCTAAAGCAGGTGGCAGTGGTTTCGGGGTCAGGATGCATCCAACCGGAGAAAAAGAGTATGTCTTTCAGCCACGCTGGAGCAAGCAGGTCGATAAGATGGCGAATAATGGTAAGGCTGTGGTTAGCAAGCCAGAGCTAATTGTTATCGGTTCAACTAGTGCGCTGGAGTTATCTGAAGCCAGGGATAAGTTGCAGGAACTGCGCGGTCATTCCTGAGTATCTCGATAGCAAATAACTGCCTAGCGTATTTTGCTTGCTGGCAAGCTACCGTATACTGAAAGTCCTTATTTTATCAGGGAGGCTCTATGAAGAAGGCGGGATTATTGGCTGTTGCACTTATGGGGTTAGGATGTGGAGCTTCCGATCGGACTTCTTCTTCGTCTTACACGGACATTGTGCGTACTGGTTATTTCGATTCCGAGATGAACGTTGTCGACTGGCGGACCGAGTTTGTAAGCAGAGAAGAAGCAAGAATAGATCTGAAAGTTTTGGATTCTCTTATGACCCACCACTATGCCTACAATGAAGCTGACAATTTAGATGAGTCTGCTGTATTACAGGCTATTTCTGAGCAACTTCCAGAGAGGATGAGAGTTGGGGATTTTGCGATGCAGCTCCAGAAAGCATTGGCCTTGTCTATTGATGGGCATGCACCTCGAATTGCTGGAGTCAACGAGGCTGGTGAGCGGGAACGAATAGAAGACAATCCTCCTGGTCAGCATTATTTTCCTTTCGAATTAAGGTCAACTGGTAGTCGTATAGTGGCATTTGACGGAGTGCGGAGAACGCTCATCGAACCTGAGCATCCCTATGTCACAAAGATTGATGGGATTGAAATTTCGGAGTGGATTGAAGCAGCACAGTCCATCATCGTGGATGGAACTTCGCAGCTTCGTTGGCATCGCGGGGCCAGACAATTAGCAAATATAGGGTTTTTGAGGATGGAAATGTACAGAGCATCATCTGACCAGGCACTAGTACTTTTTGAGAATGATGACCGATCGTCACAAGTGGAAAGAACGGTAGAACTGGTCGAAGCCTCCGTGGCCGCTCAGGAGCGCTATCCTTTTGCGGAGGACGCTAGAGATCGCATACCTGAAGACATTGCCTATTTCAGGATTCGACGTATGGAGAGTGACCCTGATTACATCGCTAGGTTTGCGGCATGGATTCAAGGCAGTAGGCATGTTCGAGGGGTGATTGTTGATATTCGAGATAACGGAGGCGGAAGTCGTCTTCCACTGCTTACGTTGTTGCCCCATTTACTGGATATAGATTCCAGGCCAGTTGTCGTAAATGCAGGGCGACTCAAATTAAGCCCAGGATGCCCAGGCCCTGGCTGTGAAGCACCAGAAGAAGGCTACTTGGCGAACCGTTTTATGCTTCCGATCCGAGCAATTCCAGAGGGTACTCCAGAGCGAATGGCGTTGGATGAGTGGTTGCCTGAGTTTACACCACAGTGGTCACCGCCAGCAGAGGGTTTTAGTGACTGGCATTACTTGATTGTGGGGCCGGATCCAGATCCGGCTTTTGTCGGCAAGCCAATTATCGTTCTTATGAATAATGGCAACTTCAGTGCGTCGGATATTTTTTTGAGTGCCTTGAAAGGCAAAGACGGAGTGACACTACTCGGTACGGCAAGTTCAGGCGGTTCGGCCAGGCAGAATGAGCACATCCTGCCCAGATCTGACCTGGCTGTCAGGCTGGCTTCAATGGCCTCCTTTCAAACCAGTAACAGTCGGCTTTATGATGGAGTGGGCATCAATTCCGATATTCATATGGAGCCTGAGCCTGGATTTTTTGTTAACGAAAGCGATCTGATTCTGGAAAGGGCTATTGAACTGATTCGCGAATCACGGGGAGGCTCACATATTGGAAGGTGAACGCGACATTTAAATCCAAGGTTATACGCATTTTTTCAGTAAAAACTTTAGACGAGGGAATGATTTTTGTGAAAAATATTATACGGTTTGGACTTGTCACGATTTTTTTCTTTGTGACTGTGATTCTTGGCGTAACACAAATTGAAGCTCAGCAGTCTCCATTTGTAAACGAGGATGTATTCGAAATCGAATATGCATCAGACGTCCAAATTTCTCCGAATGCTTCGATGGTGGCATATGTAAGGTATTCCATGAGTGTCATGAGGGATCGCAGGGAAGGTCGTTTGTGGTTGGTGAACACTGATGGGTCCAGACACAGAAAAATTACCAGTGCAGACCGTTCAGAGTCTTCACCGCGCTGGTCGCCAGACGGGACACGGATAGCTTTTGTTTCTGGAAGTGCGGAGGGAAGCGAGATTTATGTTTATTGGGTAGATACTGGTCAGATCGCTCGATTGACCCAACTAGAGCGTTCACCAGGAGGCATAGCCTGGTCACCCGATGGAAGCCACATAGCATTTACTATGTTGGTCCCAGAAGCACGGCCAGTACTTGCCGCGATGCCTACTAAACCAGCGGGAGCGGAATGGGCCGATCCTCCGATTGTAGAGACACGGGTGAGGCATGAAGCAGACGGTAGTGGCGTTATAGAACCCGGTTTTCGGCATATCTTTGTCATTCCGTCTGATGGAGGCTCTGCTCGTCGGATCACCCAAGGGGATTTTCAGCATGGTGCCCCCGTGTGGGATGCGGATGGGCAGTCAATTCTGTTTAGCGCTAACAGACGTCCGGGATGGGAATGGGAGCTAAGTCAGAGCGACGTGTTCCGGGTATCTCTGGAAGATGGTAGAACTCAAGCTCTTACTAGTCGTGAAGGACCAGACGGTGGACAGGCAATATCACCAGATGGAGATAGGATAGCATATACCGGCTATGAGGATAGAGTGCGCACCTACCAGACAAGTGATTTACATATCATGGATGCCGACGGTTCAGGCAAGCGCTTACACCTAGAAGGACTAGATCGGGCTGTAGGTGGCCTTTCTTGGGCAGCAGACGGTAGTGGCGTGTTTTTCAGCTATGATGATGAGGGCGTGACCAAAGTAGGTTTTACTAGTTTGGAGGGAGATTGGCATGTTGTCGCCGAGCATCTAGGGGGAACTTCAGCCTCTAGGGCCTACGGAGGAGGAAATTATTCAGTCGCTGATAATGGCACCGTAGCGTTTACTTATACCCGCTCTGATGATCCGAGTGAAGTAGCGATAATGACATCAGACGGACAGCGTCAGACAATCACGGATCTAAACGGGGACCTGAAGGATCGGGCACAATTGATTGAAGCGGAAATGTATTGGACAGAATCCTCATTTGATGGACGTCCGATACAATCGTGGATACTTCATCCCCCGAATTTCGATCCAAATCGTGAGTATCCACTATTGCTAGAGATACATGGCGGGCCGGTATCAAATTATGGCGACCGTTTTGCGGCTGAATTTCAATTATATGCAGCAGCTGGTTTTGTAGTTGTTTATTCTAATCCAAGGGGCAGCACTAGCTACGGAGAAGAATTTGGCGATCTACTGTACCACAACTATCCTGGCAACGATTATGACGATCTCATTTCTGCAGTCGATGCAGTTATCGATAGGGGGTATATCGATGAGGATCGCATGTATGTAACGGGTGGTAGCGCGGGTGGCATCATGACTGCATGGATTGTCGGTCATACGGATCGTTTCCGCGCTGCAGTGGTGACCAAGCCAGTAGTCAACTGGATAAGCAAAACGCTTGTGGCTGATAATTACAATGGATATATGTATCGTCGCTACCCAGGAACTCCTTGGGAAAATTTCCAAGCTTATTGGGATTTCTCTCCACTTTCAGTGGTGGGTAATATTGAAACTCCGACGATGGTAATGGTGGGTACCGCAGATCTGCGCACCCCGCTTTCCGAATCGAAGCAGCTATATCATGCCTTGAAACTGAGGCGTATCGATACTGCACTCGTGAAGATTCCAGGTGCATTTCACAATATTTCGAATCGTCCGAGTCAGTTGATTGCTAAGGTTATAAACACGGTTGCTTGGTTTGATCGATATAAGGACGAAAGACCGATTAGTCAGGATAAATGATTACTAAGAACGATGATTAGGTAAGAAAACAGAGGGAGGAAATATGGAGCCGAAGCGTATATGTGTGGGTGTCTTGTTGGTTGTGACATTCATACTATCTGCATGCATGAGCGAAAGTGGAACGTCATCTAGTCGGTTTGGCATAGCTAAGGGTGGAGATGATAGGAATGGCCCGTATGATGTAATACCTGGCTGGTGGAAACCGGCATCCGACCATGACGAAACGTGGACTTGGGGGTCTGCAGCTGGAGTATGGCCTGATACGCCTGACAGGGTGCTTGTTGTGATGTGGGGCGATGAGCGCAGGGCGCCCCAGATGGGGGAAGTTAATGAACTCCAAAGGAATTTTCTTGTAGCTGTGGATCGGGACGGTAACATCACTGAAAATTGGTCACAATGGGATTCGATCTTTAATCGACCGCATCAGATTTACATTAATCCATACGATCCAGAGCGTGCTGTTTGGGTAGATGAGAGAGGTGGCAACGGTGTTCATGAAGCGATTCTTAAATTCAGTAACGATGGAAGTGAGTTGCTTTTGAGGATGGAGGATCCGAACCCTGTATTTGGGGAAGGTGGACCCAACCCGCGCGAAAATCCAAATCCTGGCCCTTTAGACTTCGGTCAGAATGCCGTGCTTGCGTTTCTTCCCAACGGTGATTTTCTGTTGGGTGACGGTTATCAGAACGGTCGGATAGTACGCTACAATTCCGAGGGCGAGTTCTTGTCTGAATTTGGTTCAGTAGGAAGTGGTCAAGGACAGTTCGATTTGATACATGGGGTGGCCGTTGACAAAGACAATAGGATTTATGTGTCTGACCGTCGGAACCATCGGATCCAGATCTTTACAGAAGATGGAACGTTTCTTGATGAATGGACGGATATTTGGGACCCCGTTGCGATCATGATTGATGTGAATGATTTCGTATGGATCTTGGATGCTACTCTGAATCGCATCCTTAAATATGACATGGACGGGCAGTTATTGGATTACTTCGGAACTTACGGTGAGTCATCGTCGTTGGGTCGCCCTGGATTTACTTGTTCTGACGATGCGGCGGTCGCGGATGCTGGTCTCGATCACGATCATACAGGAGCTTGTGGAGGATTTTCTCTACCGCATCAGATGAGTGTCGATTCGGAAGGAAATCTCTACGTGGCCCAGTTTGGAGGACCTTGGATCGATAAGTATGTGCCAAAACCTGACGCTGATCCCTCGAGGTTGATCGGCCAACCGCTGGGGCCTTGATGCATTTTGGAACGTAGAAGATGAGTATGGAGGAGTTGGTATTCTCATTGATAGTGGTGGGTCCATTCCTGTTCTTTAGGGAGATGATTGCAAGAGGTAAGAGAGTTAGGGAGCTATTGGCTGAAAAGATGGAGATGACTCTGCTACCGCCATTGAGTGGGGAATGGAACTGGATGTGGAGACGTCAGAAAGATCCACATTGGAAAATGGCCAAGAGTATGGCAAATCTCCGTTTGTTTTCCGGTATCAATAGGAGTATCAGAGGTAAAGCGCGCCGTAAATTTAAGTATATTATGAGGGGTGACCCTCAACGGTTACAATTGAGGGATTCTGTCGAAGTGAAGATCTTTGAGTATCATCGGACCAATGCGCCTCTTGTAATTCCAGTGTTTATAAAGACCACCGTTCAAACGGTAATGTACTTTAGCGATTCCCGATTGAGTCTTCCCGAGTTTGCCGTTCGACCAGAGCGTTTTAGACATAAAATTGGTAGCACTTTGCATATGGTCAACGACATAGACTTCGAATCTGATAGAACAGCGGTCGAGTTTTCAAAACATTATTTATTAAACGGTCCTAAGGACGGTGAAGAGCAGATTCGTGAACTGTTTACGGAGAAGGTGCTAGGGTGTTTCGCTGACAAAAATGAGATTTGTGTGGATGGGGCTGATTCTCAGTTGATCTTTTACCGCGCAGATGTTGCTATTCAGCCACGAGAAGAAACCTTTCGCCCATTTGTAGAAGAGGCGGTTGAGATCTACCAGGTACTTTCAGCTAGCAATACTCAAGAGTACTAATTGCCTGGCTTGTACTCTCTTTCGACGTGGCCTTCTAGGTCTTCTGGGTAATAGTATACAGGCCTCAAATTTCCATCTGCATAAATCTGTGCTTGGTCATTGAAATGGGGAGAAGAAGGGTCTCCGCTTTCTCCCCCTGCAGTAACTGCTAGGGCTCGTACTTTCTCTCCAAACTCTACAGCAGCTACAAAGCTATTTCCGCTAGTCCCATAACGTCTTACGGTTCCAGGGTATCTGCGTGCCCCGAAAGAGGCCAGTGATCCCCATCTTCCAGAATGAAACCCTACGCCGATACTAGGTTCACTGTCGCTAAACGGTTGTACGATATCTCCGTTGATACGCTGAAAACGGTTGATTTCTCCCCAGGGAGTTTCCCAGGTGCCAAAATCTTCCGTCAATCGGTTTGATGCGGCCTCTAAAGCTGTTAGTTGTTCGTCTACTGAGGCTCTGTTGGCGATATAATCGTTGTTGGACATGCCTGAATTGCGAGCTTGTTCAGCGACCTGTTCCGTTAACTCTTCAACCCAGTAGGTGGCCAGGGAGGTAGCAACGGATTCTAGGCCCCAGCGGTAATCCCAAGAGCGAAGTTCAGTGATTTGTTCGGTCAGACCAGTTTTAAGTGGGTGAGATGACGGCGCGGTTTCCCAAGCTTCTAACAGAGAAGGCAGTACAGCTTCAAATCCAGGGATTTGGCTTGAGAACGCTGCCTCCACTAGGCTCTCTAGAGTGAAATCCTTTTTGTTTTCTAGAAGTCTAATAGCGTGAATTCCTCTCGCATTCTCTCCGCTTCTTTGGAAGTAAGGTGCAAAGTCAGACTGCTTCGGGCTGTCGGGTCCTGCCGAACTATAGGGCCAGTTGTTGGTGTTTTGAATCCAGCCGACGGACGGATTAAAGACATTGGGAGTTTCCTCTATGGAATGTGGTTCACCCCAATCGTTTGCCGATACACTTCCGTCTACAGGCTCAAGCCAATTGATGTCGGGATTCCTCTTGGGAACGAAATTAGAATGCCAGTAGGCGATATTTCCGTCTGAATCTGCGTACACTGTATTATTCGATGAATTAGTGTGCATTTCCATATTTTCACGATAGTCTTCCATTCCTCGGGCTTTTGTGCGTCCGTATGATTGCATTAAGGCAGACATAGGCTCTTCCATAAGTGAGGTGGCTACCCATTTGGATCCTTGTGCCCTAACGATCGGACCATGGTGTGATCTAAAAATCGTGAAATCTCTCTCTTTCATTCCGTCAGCTGATTTGTAGGCTATGCTGATTGTCTCTTTACTGAGGGGTCGCTCTTCTCCATCGACAGAGTAGAAAAACTCATCGCCGCGCTCAGTCACCGTCTCCAAAAATTCATCAATATTATCTACTCCACTAGAAGTGTGCATCCAGCCTGCATCTTCATTAAATCCTTGGTAAATGAAGAACTGACCCCAGGTGGAAGCTCCATAAGCGTTCAGGCCTTCGTCACTAGACATGTGTAGCTCTGATCTGAAGAAAAACGATGTATGTGGGTTGATCAAAAACAGCGCGTTCCCGTTAACTGTATTTTCAGGTGCGATAGCGATTCCATTGGACCCTCTTGGTTCCTCCCAATCGACCAGAGGTACTTCAATATCCAGGGAAGCCATACTCATATTTCCAGAGGTGTCGGTGTCGTAGAAAGCTCGCAGCTGTGCAATGTTGATCCGTTCAATATCGCCACCGATGCTACCTTCGCTGAAGGTGAGTGCCATCCATGGTTCGAATCGGTCCAGTGCTCTGGGTGTCACCTCTGGGTGTGTGTGTAAATAGTAGTTTAGGCCGTCGGCCCAGGCGTCCATAAGAGATCTCAGCCATTCTGGACTTTCAGCATAGAGTGCTTGCATCTCTATGGGGTTTATAAAAAGTCTCATCCTTAGGTCTCGCCATATTTCCTCTTCACCCTCTGCCTCTGCTAATCGCCCCTGCGAATTTAGAAAGTTGACTTCGATACGATTGAAGTCGTCTTCTGCTTGGGCGTATATCATCCCAAATACCGCGTGAGCGTCGGTAGGTCCATGTACGTGGGCTATTCCCCAGTCATCTCTTTTAATGGTGATTTCATCTGCCATGGTTTCCCAGTGAGCTAATTCTGGATTGGGTGCAGTGCAGGCACTGATAGTGATGGCGAGTAGTATGGCAATGTTTTTCATTAGACCCCGGTGGAGAAGTAAAAATTTTGACAGCGTGGAAATATTGTACCCCGAAATGGCCTTTTAGACCAGTAACAGTAGAGCAGAAGTATCTACTCGATTTTGTTATTATCCACCAGGCAAGTACTTACTTTTGCGATCAGGAAAGTGTTATGTTTTGCCAGGAATTTGTTGTAAGTGAAGATTAAAACCAGGCGAATTTTCTACACTTTCATCTGACTTCAAGGACTGTCTATGAACGGATTCGATCCTGCTTCGTTGCGAGAGAAAACTTTTAGAATCGTCTTCGGAACAGATACAGAGCAGGGAAGGTTATTCGATATTGTTCTGATATTCATGATCCTGTTCAGTGTTACAGTAGTGATGTTGGAATCTGTTGTATCCCTTTCGCAAGCCTACGGTCCGCAGCTACGAACATTTGAATGGTTTTTCACTATAATGTTCACGGTTGAGTATGCAATGCGATTATGGTGCGTAAAGAAGCCCAAGGGTTACGCGTTTAGTTTCTTTGGTATCGTAGACTTACTCTCTGTGTTGCCAACCTGGTTCAGCCTGGTAATCCCTGGCGCCCAGGTTACTGCCGTTATACGGGTTTTGAGAGTGATACGAGTATTTAGAATCTTGAAACTGGTTCAGTATCTTGGGGGTACTGATGTGTTACTCCAGGCTATTTCCAGGAGTAAGTACAGAATCACAGTGTTTTTGGTGGCAGTATCTGTAATGGTGACAATTTTAGGGTCATTCATGTATCTGATTGAAGGCCACGATAATGGATTCACTAGCATACCATCGGGTGTGTATTGGGCTATAGTGACTCTGACGACTGTGGGCTATGGAGATATTGCTCCTTCGACACCATTTGGACAGATCCTGGCCTCTTTTCTGATGCTGATGGGATACGCTTTGATAGCAGTGCCCATGGGGCTTATTATTTCGGAAACGTCAAAAAGAGGATCATCTTCCTTCTTAGGGAGTCTCCAATGTAATAGGTGTGTAAATCAAATTTCGGATCCCGAAAAGCAGTACTGCAGTTACTGTGGTAGAAATCTTGACCAGGTGCAAATGCCATCCTTATGATCAGCGTAATGTATTGAACTTGCCCATGATCCTTTCATTCACTGGTACCAGGCGAAGGAGAAATAAATGATGATTCGTACAAAATGGAGCGACAGTGTGTTGCTTGCGATTTCTGCAATTACCGTGGTCTGCGCAGCACCGCTCACCGCGCAGGAACCAAACTTCGGTCGTGCCATTGAGATGACTCCGACTGACCTGGTCATCGGTCAACCGGTCAACTGGTACGGACCTGGGACAGTATATGCCTACAGCGCCAGCCAAGAGGGTTGGGAGGAGCCACAACTGCTCACCGCACCTGACTCCTCACGTATGGATGATTTCGGGCGCGCTATTGCATTGAACGGCAACACTATGGTGATAGGCGCTCCTCGCAAGCACGATCAGATTGGTGCTGTCTATGTCTTTGATCGGACAGGGACCGAGACTCCTTGGGAGATCACAGGGACAATTATGCCGCCAGTGAGCGAAGCCCCAGGTCAGATGGGCACAGCGCTCGTCTTGCACGGGAACGATCTCCTTGTAGGCGCACCCTCGGCTGGGCGTACCGGCACTGTGTACCACTACCGACGGAGCGGTGGTGCCTGGTCACTGGAAGCTACCATTACGCCAGAAGGCGAAGCTACAGGATTCGGCGCAGCTCTCGCCTGGAATGCCGATAACTTGCTCGTGGGTGCTCCAACTTCAGACGATGGGCGTGGTCGAGTCTATGCCCTGTCGCTGTTGGAGACCGGTGGGTGGGGTGAAGCTGGACAAGTCGAATTGGACGGTACTGCAAACAACGAGAACGCCCGCGCAGGAACAAGTATTACGCTAGGGAATGACCACGCTCTGGTTGGCGCACCTGGCACAGCATCAGTCGCAGTTTTACGTATCTCTGATGACGATGCTTGGTCTCATACTGAGACACTCGATGCGCCGGAAGGGGCCGACGGATCTCAGTTTGGCTTTTCGCTGGGACTCGTGGGTGACGAACTTTGGGTCGGTGCACCTGGAATGCAGCGTCGCAATGGCCGAGTCTTCCGATTCACTTCTAGTGAGGACGGCAGTTGGGGTAGTCCTCAGCGACTCGACCCAGACGATACCTCTGGATCCTCCTGGCCCCTTGGATTCGGCTATTCGGTCGCTTCGGCAGGTGATCGAGCTGTAGTGTCGATGCCAAACCGCGACTTCGGTGAGGGCCGTGTGATGATGCTCAACAGAGGTGCCAGTGGTTGGTCGGCCGGCGAACTCTTGGCGGGTGAGATCTACAGGATAGGATCAGCTCTCGAGGAGGGAGACCGTTGTGACGGCGGCCAGATGACAGAGTTCCCTTGCACTAATATGGAACTCGTCTCGCACATGACTGTCGACGACCTCGGTGGAGAGCGAGGCGTGTGGGTCAACGACGTTTGGGGTTGGACAGACTCCGAATTCGGAAGGCGGTATGCTTTGGTAGCACGTCGCGATGGTGCGTCCTTCGTTGATGTGACAGACGCTGCAGCACCAAGGCTCGTTGGGAATCTTCCAAGGACTGAAGGATCGCCTCCCTCTGTCTGGAGAGATATTAAGGTGATAGGTGAACACGCCTATATCGTCTCTGATGGTGCTGGTGCTCACGGTATGCAAGTCTTCGACCTGGCTAGACTTCGTAGTGTTGGCGAAGAACCCGTCGATTTCGAACCAGATATGACATACCGAGAGATCTTCAGCGCCCACAATGTAGTAGCAGACACTGAATCTAGGTTCCTTTATATCGTGGCCGCGAATGGTGGAGGCCGAACTTGTGGGGGTGGTCTTCACATGGTAGATGTCCAAGATCCGGTCAACCCAGTTTTTGCTGGTTGCTACACCGATACTTCCAGCCCTGGTGCACGTGGCTATACGCATGACGCACAATGCTTAGTCTACCAAGGTCCGGACGAAGGGTATCGCGGTCGACAGATCTGCGTCGGTTCTAACGAATCTGAGCTCAACATCGCCGATGTTACGGACAAGTCGAACCCAGTCACAGTAGCACGGATGAGCTATCCGAATGTGGCCTATGCCCACCAGGGCTGGTTCGATGAGGAACAGCGCTACTTCTACATGAACGATGAGGCTGACGAACTGTCTGGAACAGTTGAAGGGACGAGAACACTCGTATGGGATCTGATTCAACTTGATGATCCAGTCCTGGCTAACGAGTACATCGCTCCAGTGAAGGCTTCAGACCACAACCTCTATGTGGTCGGCGATCGCATGTACCAATCCAATTACGGTAGTGGGCTTCGGGTGCTTGATATCAGTGACAGAGCAAACCCTTACGAGGTCGCCTTCTTCGACAGTGCTCCTTACAACAATAATGATCCGGGCCACAGCTCATCACAGAGCGGCGCGTGGAGCAATTACCCGTTTTTTGAGGATGGGCTAGTCATCTTTACTAGCGTCCGCGAAGGCCTCTTTATAATGAAGGTAAGTCCCCCTCCAGTGAGTTGACTGAAAAGAATAGAAAAATGATGATTCGCAAAAAATTGGGAAGCAAAGTGTTGCTTGTTACACTTCTGGCAGCGGGAGTGCAGGTGAGTTCACTTGCTGCACAGGAGAGTCGTGTATTGGAACCGAAAAACACGGTTCTGTCTGTTAATCCCTTTGGACTGATGCTCGATCTCTTTAACGCGGAGATCGAGCGTGTTGCGTCGCCGACCAGCACCATTGGTTTTGGTGGATCGGGCTTTTTCGGTGGTGAAGGTGATGGTCAAATGGGGGACCTGGAATATGTCAATGCGGATGTGTTCTGGCGGTATTATCCCTCCGGCACGCCTCTCCAGGGTTGGATGTTCGGTGTGAAGACTGGTATCACAAGTGTCGATACCGAAGGCACTTATTGGGGTTATGGTTTTGATTTCAATCGCAGTTGGTTGCTCGGACCAGAAGGAAAATTCTATATGGGTATCGGCTTCGGCTTGAAGAGGCTTTATAAAGCGGCCGGCTCCTCGTCTGGAGGAGCAAATTTACGTTATATCCCAACCATCAGGATCATTAATGTTGGGATTGCATTCTAAACAACTGGAGATAGTGAAGATGCTTAAGCATGGATTCTACATTTTTTTGGCGACTTTAATGGGGGGCTGTGTTTCCGCAAATTTCTTACCGACAGGCGGTGAATTATTTGCGCCTAAGCCGCCAGGATGTGCTATCGAGGTTTTTAGTTCTGGGGCTCCTGATAGGGCTTACGAAGAGATTGGAATAGTAGAGGGTAAGGGTACCGCCTGGAAAGCAGAAATGAGAGATGTCTTGCCTGCCATAATGGAAGAGGGATGTCGAGCTGGAGGAGATGCTATCATCTTGCGTGAGACTGAGATGTTCACAGAGGGTCGTGAAAACACTCCTACTCAACTAATCAACGCTACCGTGATCCGTTGGACTAATTAGAATACCCACTCTTAATTAGTCGACAATCTCCAGCCCAAGTTAAGTGACCACGCGAGTCCGAGTTGTGGTCCCTCTAGCGAGTGCCATAACGGTATGGTTCCGGACAATACAAAACCGTGGGACCCAAGTCTGCTGGTGTTCTTGGACACGATGACTTCGGGCGTGAGAAGCAGCTCTCTACCACTTCTCAATTTCGGATCTGCCGTAGGTACCATTTTTAAGCTCTGTTGAAGCCGGGGATCAGACCCAGAGATATTGCCCCAGCTATTGTAGTCCAATGCGAGGGATGCCTGTGTTGAGGTCACTGGCTCCAATACTATCCAGAGTGAGGAAGAAAATTCATTCCCGAGTCTATAGCCGATATCATTTTCTCCAGTCCTAAGGGTAGTGTTCATTTTTCCACCCAGATCGAAATCACCCAGTTGTAGGGAGGCTGATGCTTCGGGTTTGATTTCTAGTGATCCAGATCCCAATTGCATGGGATACGGTAGAGTCATTTTATTTGGACTACTCGCCGGAGTCATGTCTTTGGCGTTAGTCGTTCCAGTGGGAACCCCAAGTGTAATCCCAAATGCTGCGTTGGCATTCTGAGCAAGGTGGCGACTGGTTGTTAGACCGATGTTCAGGTCCCCTATTCCATTTGATTCAGTGGTAAATTTGCCGCCAGCAGCCGTTGTGTGATCCATTGAACGCGATGTTATGGGTAGCATAAATGTCGCCGCCAGACTTCTTGGTAAACCGATCATGGCGCCAACCATTTGCATGCGCATTCTCATTCGCACTGGAGTTACTTGGTAGTCGCGAAGCACTGACTCTGCAGTCACATGGTCTCTGCCTAGATGGTGATGGGCTTCCCCCATTTTCATCATGCCGAAACGGTAATTGATCATTACTTGTCCGGGAGATAAACTGTGAAGCCCCATCACAGTCGATGGTGATCGGACATGGTGAGACATTCCCTCCATTTCCATAGAATGTTCTTCATGGTGCTGTCCTGATAAGGGCTGTATTGCCGCTCCTAGGCCCGACAAGGATACGACTACCAATAGCCAACGAGCTTTGTTCATATACATTAGTTCCCGCCTCTTTTTTCTAGGTGTGTTATGTGCTTGTTACGTGTGCCTAGGAAAAACGAGGTGGCGGTGGTTCTGGAGGGATTCTTGAAGCAACATCGGACCCACCGTAGTCGATCTTGTTTTCGGTTGTTAAGGTGACGGCAATGGTCTGTGCGCCATCATCTGGATCGACCATGGTCGTGCATGCGGTCATCACACATTCCGAAGACTCATCATCTGGCCCGTTTTCATGTTGATGATCTGAAGTTTCGTTGTGCTCTTGAGTTGCACTCCCGTGATTGCTCATCTCATGAGTCGAAGTAACATGATCTTCAGAGCTATCACATACACAAAGGGTTTCACATCCGAAAGTCAGGCCCTGTGTTAGCAGAATCGAGATCGCTGTTATTTTTAACATGTCATGAGAGTAACACGCAGGACTCCTGATTCCTAGTCTCGATATCGGACGAGAAAGTTGTCATCTGGTCGGTTAAACCAATGACGATACTCTTCATTCAGGTACAATTGCAGGTTTTACCTGCAGGTTCGGATCTGCGTCATCTCTAGGCATGAATTTGTGAGTTCGAGCATTCTGATTGTCCGAAAGATACAGATTGCTTTCTGAGTCTACGGCGAAAGAGTGTGACTCGATAAACCTGGAGGGTCCCTCTGTTGGAAGATCCCATTCGTATAAATGGTTGCCTTCAAAATCTAATTTGATGATTCGAGGCAGTCCTGCAGCAGGATTAACTTCCGATACCCACAATGCTTCCTCTGTGGCATGCAGGTCGAGCGCGAGGGCAAAATCTTCCCAGAGGGCGATCGGTTCAAATTCTGGATGGTAGTCCCTGTTTAGATCGTAGGATTGTTGGAATACGTGAACGCCCCTCTGGCGATCTGCTACAAAGAGTAAGCCGGCTGGACCTAGTGCGAGTGCGTGGACTTCTGCAAACTCTCCCAGCTCCTCCGTGCCAGACTTTCCGAATTCAGACTGGTAGTCCCCATTTTCATCGAGGATAATAACCCTTTTATTCTCGAGTCCATCTGCCAGAAGAGTCCTGCCGTCGGGAAGGAATGCCACGTCTTGTGGCTGGCCTAGATGCGTCTGATCATTTGCTGAAACGTCTCTTTCTCCGTAGGTCCTGACGAGTTTTTCCCCGTCATTGGAAAAGACAAAAATACGGTGTCCTGTTTCGTCAACAACCCAAACATGGCGATCTGGATCGTAGGGACTGATCCGGACTCGATGTGGTCCTGGCCCATTTAGATCAGCAAACAGATGATCCCATTGATCCCAGACATCGGTAACTTCTCCTTCCCTGTTAACTGTGAAGATCACGTTTTGCCAGGTACGTAGATCTGGCTGTCTTAGAGCATTGATCCCAACGGACCCTGCCCAGCCTTCGAATCCTTCAGGTATCGGAGTAGGTAGCCTTGTTTCGCCTCGCTGTATGATGAAGATGCGGTCTGGGCTCTCAGCGTAAACCCCAGAGTTTCCACCCCATGCGAATCCTTCTTCTTGGAAAGGCTTAAGCCATCCTTGGACAGCTCCATAGGCTCCTACGTCGATCGTCGTCATGGTTTCCTCTTCGGTGGTTGTGTCTGTACATCCCTGAAAACCTATGGCAGTTAAGACCAGAAGAGTGAGTAGGCCATTCAAATTATTTTTCATACTCATCGCACCTTTTCAAATCTGACGTTTCGGGTTCTTCCGTTAGCTAAATAAAGCGCCACCACCTGGTCATTTCGATCGCGTTCGAAAGATACGGTCAGGCCACTGACTTCAGAATAAGTGTCTTTGATTGTAAGTCTGAGTTCCATGTCTCCCAATCTTAGCTGATTCAGAATCAGACTACCATCTTCGACACGGACTCGATAAAAAGTCTCTATTTCCTCACTGAAATAAGTTCCCTGAAAATCGTCAGGATCGGTACTCTCCGGTTCGTCGACTGCGGATATGCGTGTTGCTCGCTGCAGTTGGCCCGCTTGTTCAAGGGTTACACTGTCTACGGTTCCGTCTTCATTTCGATGGAATTCTACAGATGCTTCTACTCTGGTCAGACGGAAGGTGAGGTCTGATGTAGGGATAATTTCCAGTTTGATCTGGTCAGTTGCTTGGGTAAATAGGCTGTCACCACTTCTTGTGAAGTCCAGAACAAATGAAGGGGCCGCATCGAGCGCATATTTTCCAGCCAGTTCATCGAAATTTTCCAGATCGTAGCTGTCAGGGTCAAAGTCCGATTCTTCAGAGTTCTCTGGGTCCATATGTTCACCGAAAAAAGCAGCGCCCAGTCGGTATGGGATGGAGATGTCAAAGTTGGCGTTGTTGCTCTGGACAGTGAGCCCGGCATTGATCTCTGGATAGAGCACTAGCTGGGACCGATGTGCTACATCGGCGCCGCCGTGCTCAACTCTTTTCAGACCTCTTTGTTCTTTGATCATGAGTCCGTAGCCGTAATCTGTCTTCTCACCGTCGTCTAACACGAAGGAAGTCATCATCTCTTCGAATATTTTAGCATTACCGACAACGGGATTTCTATAATTCTCTGACCAGCGCTGCAGGTCGCCTACCGATGCGTAGATGCCACCTGCACCTACTGCGCCTCCTAAGTCCTTTTTTTCTTCAAATCCATCAGCGCCCAGTAAATAGCCTACCGAACGGTTTGGTACAATGTGTTCAGCGGATGGCCTGACTTGACTGCGTGTCATTTCCAGCGGATCGAAAACATTGTCTTGCATAAATTTGTGAAAAGGCATTTCCGAAATCCTTTCGACTATCATAGCTGCTAACCCAAAGGCGGTATTGTTGTAATTCCACTCTGTGTTTGGCGGGTTCTGCAAGGCCGGCTGGCGTTGCACGATCGCGATCAATTCTTTCCGATCGATGTGATCTCCATTCCAGAGTTGTCTCCCGGCCATAATAAATAGGTTCAAGAACTCCCGCAGTCCTGATGTGTGATTGATGAGGTTTCGGACCGTGATGAGGTGTTCAAATTCCGGGAGTTCGGGCAAGTGCTTTCTTATGTCGTCGTCCAGGGAGAGTTGACCTCTGTCATTCAGAAGCATGATGGCGAATGCGGTAAACTGTTTTGATGTCGATCCAATGTTTGTCGGGGTATCTAGTTCAAATGGAATTCCATACGTGAGGTTGGCCATTCCGTATGCTTTGGAGAATAGAACATCTCCATTTTGCCAGACAGAGACGACGGCACCTGGTGAATCCATTCTGTCATAGGGTGCCATCAGTTGATTGACCAAAGCGGAAGGGTCGCTAGCTAAGGGTTGTACCGAATTAAGTGATAGTTCGAAGCTGCCTGTTTCGCCTGTCTGGGAAAAAACCTCTAACGTGTGTCGGCCTTCGTCTATGTTTTCAAAGGATAGAACCATAGGTCCACGAGCAGGATGTTCTCTTGTTTCGAGCAACTGGTCGTTAGGGTCCAAGAGGCGCATACTAGCATTTACACTTATTTGGTTCAATTCACCGAGGACGAAATGATCTGGACCGACATCAAATTGATAAACGACTGTGTCTGTCGCGCCTAACGTTTCTTCTATCAACATACCTTCTGTTAGAAGCTTTTGTGCCGACAGATCGTCACATATAGACAGGAGAATTATAGAGACAGGTATAGCTAGTTTTATCATTAAAATTTCCTCGTTTATCGATTAGATAAGTTTTTCGTAAGCCAAAGTTAATTGGAGTACATCGGTAGCCTAGGGACGGGAACTGGACCTGCTTCTAGGACTTTATTCCATACCCTGCGGCTAACAGCATTCGCCTCTTCAATAATCTTATCCTCGTTCATTGTGAGGACTTCTCGGTCACGCATCACGAATTTTCCATCGATCATCACAGACTCGATGTCTTCCGGGTGCCCACTGTGAATCACTGCGGACAAGATACGACCAGCTGGAACTAGGTGCGGCTTTTGTGTGTCTATAATCAGAAGGTCTGCCTTTTTGCCGACTTCCAGCGTACCTAGCTGGTCGGACTGTTGAACAGCTCTCGCACCGCCTTGCGTGGTATCGGCGAGGATGTCTTCTGGTTGGGGTTGGAGTCCAGGGACTTCGTCTCCGTCACGGTTTCGTCTGATCCGTTCTGTAAGCAAAGCAATGCGCATAACCTCGAAGACATCGTTGGTGTTGTTGTCCGTACCTAGAGCAATTGGGCAACCGGCAGCTCTAAGTGCCGGGATAGGTGGACTCACCCCACGGTTGGCAGCCATTCCAGCTTGATGAGAAATAATTGTTCCAGATTTTCCAAGTAAGGCGACTTCAGAGTCGTTAACGTATCGTGCGTGGGCGGCAAATAGCCGGGGACCCAGGAAGCCATGTTGGTCTAGATAGTGCGTTGGTCGAACACCATGATATTTCACCATGAACTCGAATTCTGCCCGACTTTGGTTTAAATGGATCGTATATCCTACATCATTTTCTTCAGCAAAACTCCTGATGGCACTCAGGAGCTCTGGGGAGGAAGTTTCGGTGAGTCCAGCAGCTGGAAATACGCTGATCCGACCCTGTTCGGCTCCATGCCAGGCGCTGAACAGGTCATGAATTCGCTGCATTCCCTCATCTCTTAATCTCGCGGAAAACTTTGGAGGTTCGCTCTGTGAAAAAGCTTCTGGGGTCATTGGACCACGAACATTTTCAGCATCTCGGATAGATTCAGCGAAGACACAGCGCAATCCTGTTGAAGCAAGCGCAGCAGCATCTCGCAGGATATTGCCAGTATTTTCTACGATAGTCGTAGTTCCAGTTTTTATTGCCTCGAGGGCAGCCACCTGCACCATCAAGATGTCTTCCTCTCCTTCGAGAAGACTGTTGGGAGAAACAGATAGATTGGCGGTGTTAGGGAAGCCAAAATCCTCATTGAATCCCCTAGCGATGACTGCGCCCATATGAGCATGGCAGTTTATGAGGCCAGGAAGTAGGGCTTTATGTTTGCCGTCATAAACTTCGGCCTGGGGATAAAGCTCCAGGACCTGCTCCGTCGGTCCTATAGCGACGATTTCCGAATCTTCTACCGCGAGGGCTATGTTGTTCTGGACTGTGTCGGGGTTTACCACGGTTGTGTTGGCAAATACCACAGCGGAAGCCTGTTGGCCACTTTTCGACGACGCTGGTTGTGCATTGAGCTGGCTACTTTTTAAAAGGAGCCCAGCACTGCCCGCTCCAATGAGTAGCTCTCTTCGGCTTAGATTCGATGATTTACTATTGTTGCTATCAGCCATCAGTCTCCCCCGATTGTTTTGATGTCTTTTGTGAATTTTTTCTGAGGACATCGGATTTGAACCTCTATTTGCTATAATAGGTTTTGTATAAGCGATTAGCTACGTATTTTCGTTTACTACTTTCACAAATCAAAGGTCGTATGAATAAATTCGGCTATGCATTGCTCATAGGGTCACTGCTGATGAGCATGTTGGGATATATAAGCTGGACGAACGGATTTATTTCGTTTCTTCCAGCTTTTCTTTTTATTTCTTTTGGCAAAAAATCTTGATCTAGCTGGGAAGGGGTTTTCTCTATACCTGGAAGAGTCGATTCACTTTGATGATGAGGCCACGGTTTTCCATTTGGGACCATCGGTCAAAAATATCGGTGTCGCGGTCTTCGGTATAAACGATAAATACTTCGCTGCCGGGCGCCCACTCCCAACGCAATCTGAAGTTTCCACTCAAGGTATTGCTTCGCGAATTGTATTGGACCAAAGTGCTTACGTATGCCCTGGGAGTGAGGGTATAGTTCAACCTAGTGATTGCGACATGTTGATCGAACTGTCCCTGTGGAAGAGAGAGCCAATTAAAAGAAATGCTAGGTTGAAGGGACAATTGAGGAGTGATTTCCATGCGGGCACGACTCATTCCCAGAGAAGTGACATTACCTCCGTAGTATTCGCCTCTTCGGACAGACAAATTTCCTGAATACGGACGCTGCGGACCAAAGGTATAATCCATTTTAACATCAGGAAAAGTGTATTCCCCTTTGCTAATGCTGGCACCTGAAATATATGCGTCTTCTAATAGATTTTCGTAAGTATCGGTGTAAGTGATTTTGAATTGATCACTATTTTCCAATTCGACTTTGAATTCGCCAGCACGATTTTGATTTTCTAGTATTCCAGTCCGTTCGTTTTCGAGGTGTCCCAAGTCAAATTGAAGGCTGGTCTGACGGATCCATGAAATCGAGGTGGGACGAGGGCTGAAACGCCCCATGGCGGCTGTTTGCCTGAAGTCTTTCCTTCGAACAAACCCCATCTCTGGATTGAAGTCAGAACCTACCACCAAATGGTCTAGGCTTCCTCCCCACTTGTCACCAGCGTAGTCGATTTTTCCGTTATAGCTGCCGTCCATACCGTTCAAGCCCTCAGTAGCTGTTTTAGCGTAGTATGTTGTCAGGCTTAAGTTATCCGAGAATCCGAACGAACCATCTATACCCCATCCTTGATTGGAACCTGAGGAAGAAAGGGAACGGGAACGGTTTTCAAAAAGCATCCCGATGTTGCTTCGACTGAAGATATCCCTCCTTAAACGCAGTACGGAAAAATTTGTGGACATGGCATCTACAGGTTCAAGGTCGTCAGTCTGAATAGTTACTAGTCCGATGTCGAAAGAAGCGATTTTTCCGGTGACACGTCCACCGCCGAGAATCGGGATTGGTGTTCCGTTCTTCAAACCGATATTTCGACTATAGAAGAGAGTGGGCACAGCCCCCTGGCCCCGACCCTGACCTCGACCTCCGCTACTCATGCTTCTAGGGCCAAAATTGAAAAGGCCAGAGTTTTCAACGAAAAATTCTCTTTTCTCAGGCAATCTGAGAGAAAATCGGGTCAAGTTTACTTGTTGTTCATCAATCTCAACCTGCGCGAAGTCAGTGTTATAGGTAAAGTCGGCAGTAAGGTTTTCTGTAATGCCATATTTGATATCTAGTCCTGCGTCAGCGTAGCTGTCATTGGATATAGTTGGATCAGCTGTTAAGTCTGTTCTGATTCCAGAAATCGCATAGGGTTTCACTTCTAAATGGTTCCCAGAAGGTGGAGCTTCGATTCCCTCCAGCGTCGCATACAGAGACACACGATTACTCCCCGCAGCACCACCTCTGGCTACAGAACGCGGGACAGGACTGAGGAAAATCCATTCGTTATTACGCATGATTGACCGTCGCGTTTGAACTCCCCAGGTTTGATCTTTGCCTGGCCTATATCGTAGCGACCTGAAAGGGATAGCCATTTCAAGGGACCATCCGCCGTCGAAGAGGGCAGTACGGGTGTCGTGGATTGGGTTCCAATTCTTATTGACGTTGGTTTCATTAGTGATTTGATAGTCTGCAATTCCGCCCAGAGGATTTACGTAAACTCCTACCCCATTCCGACGATCATAGAAGGTGTCAAACCAAATACCAAAATGGTCGTTGTTTCTCAGTTCACCTTCATCCCTTCGCATTTCATTTGCTATCCAACCATCTGGCCCCGAAGAATCCCATATTTTGGCAGAAACATAAACATTTTGATCATCAAATCCGATCCACAGTTCTGTTAGCTCACTGGGTCTTCCGTTTTCCTCTGGTAGAGTTTGTGTGAAATCGGAGATAGGATCAATTTGCTTGTAAAAGGGCTCATCGATAACTCCATCTATGTTAAGTGGCTGACTGATTCTGTGGGCCCTTAAAACCATTTGTTCTTTGCTGTTTCTCTGCGGGGCCAGGATAGATCCTGATGTTTTCACTGAGCTTTGCTCTGGCACTTGATACTTTGCACCGGCTTGGTCAAGAGAGGAAGGTGTTGGGAGGATCTGGGCTGCAACAGGTCGACTGGGTAGCACAGTGATGGCTAGGAAACACAGGAGAAAGATTGTTTTGGCCAATTTATGAACTTCTTATGAGAGTCTCGGTTGTAGTAACAATTTCCACTTAGAATGTAGGCCCTCTGTAAGAAGCCATTCCTGTAGGGATAAAGTTAAGATAGTGCTTTGGTTGAAAACAAGTGCTCGAATGGTATTTAACTTATTGACTATTCCATGCTATTTTTAGGAATCACAATCTCAATGGAGAGTTAGAATGGGCAAACAAGGTGCCGCCTATAAAATTTTTGTCTTAGGTGCAATACTGGTAGTGGTGTACGCTGTTATTATGCTCGGGATTATTTTGTCGACATGGTAAATCTGGGATAGAAAAATGGAAAATCCTATTAATTTTCAGTCCAAATTTGACTTATTCAATGATCATTGGTCCCCTAAGGTCATCGCGGAAATGAACGACTATCAATTCAAGGTAGTCAAGATAAAGGGCGAGTTTGTTTGGCATGCTCACGAGGACACTGATGAGGTGTTCTTGGTCATCGATGGATCTATGAACATTGAGTTCGAGGACAGGGTCGTAGCCTTGAAGGACGGTGAGATGATGGTTGTGAAAAAAGGTGAGAGACATCGTCCATTCGCTGAAGAGGAGTGCAAGGTGTTGTTGATTGAGCCTAGGGGTGTGATCAATACTGGAGATGCAGGCGGCGAACTTACAGCTCCGATGGATGATTGGCTGTAATTTATCCTGGATTATTTTCTTCGATTTGCAAGATGATGTCATGATTTGGATCTATTTCTATCCCCTCCACCCAAAGTGTGGCACGGTTATAAAGAAGGGCAGAGATACCTCCAGTGGTAAATCCCACCATAGCAAATAGAGCAGGCATTCCGAGAAGGGCTACAAAAGCGAGTATCGTTCCCAAGTTCAGGGGGATTCCCGCGGTCAATTCCCAAATTAGTCCCCCTAGCGAGTATATGATCCCAGCCATGAGTCCTAACAGGGCCATGAGGGTTGCCTGAAGTTTTGCATAGAAAAAAACATGTATTTTTTTTAGTTTTGCCATTGTTGATTAACCCTTGGGTAATACTTGTTGAATGACTAATCTTTAGACATTCGAGACGAGTAACAGATTGCACTCTAAATGTAGGAGCGTCATTCCAATCATGAAACGCATCGTTCAGGATGTAGCTTTTTATCACAAAGTAAATTTGGTCATACATCCATCCATCTGTTGATCTTTACTTGATGTAAGCGGGTTGCTTCCCAGTATCACCATTCAACTAGTCTTAGTATCGTACCTGACACTAAGCACTTAGGTTAAGCATCATTTTACATGGAGAACGATATGAAAAACACACTGTTGCTGTCTGTAATCTTGGCACCCATGATGTTTTGGCCTTCGACGGTTATTTTTGCTCAAGATTCAGAGATCACTAGAGCTTTGGCTGCTGCACCAACTAGAAGTCAAGAAGGTGCGACGGTTATCTCGTGGAACGACAATCATACATATGAGGTTCTGAAGGAAGGGAGTAATCAGTTGGTTTGTTATGACAGGTCCAGAGAGGACCGACGCGCAGCTTTTGACGTACAATGTACGAATCTTGGCAATCTGGACAGGGTAGCGCAAAATCGCCGTTTCAGGGTAGAGAGCTCTAGCAGGGAAGAAGAGAATGGGTTGATCTCTGCAGCAGAGGCATCCGGAACACGTGTAGAGGCTGTTTTTGGTTCACTGTGGATTGCAATGCGGGGTGAGGATCAGACCAGCGCTGGGGTGCATACGACGATAGCTATGCCTTATGCTACAGGTGCCTCTACAGGTTTCCCTGAGAATGGCAGAGAGGGCGGATCCTTTATAATGGCCGCTGGAACAAGTGCCGCACACCTGATGATACCAGGACGATGAAAACAGATTGAGTGTTTTAGTGAGAATACGATCTTTCTAGCTTGCTCTGGATCAATTCATATGGGCAGTAACCCCGATTGTTAGGTTTCGTCCTGGAGCTTGAAAACCAAGGATTTCTTGGTAGTTCTCGTCAAGAAGGTTTTCTCCCTTGATACGGAAAGTCAAAGCAGTCTGATTATCGGTTTTTCTTAGGATTCTCCAGGCACTTTCTATTGAAAACAGATTGTGGGATGGCATAGTTATCCGAGTGGCTGGATAGGTTGAAAAGTCTCGGTCATCCCGTTCGCCGATACGTGAAAAATGAACAGAAATATCGGTTTTTGTGCTGGCCAGTGTAATCCATGATGAGAAGCTGCGCCCAGGCCTTCTCAAGAGTGATTGTCCTTCCACAAAGGTAGCTCCGGCTCCTTCATCAAAACCAGAATCTGTGACGCGAGTTTTTAGTAGTGTCCAAGAGGAACCAATTGTCACGGGTTGCAAATCGACCTGGGCCTCTAGTTCAAGGCCTTTTGACTCCGCTTTGGCCACATTCAAAAAATTCGGATCCAAAGGATTTTGGCGGAGTGCAACATACTGGATGACATCTCTATATTTTTGATCGAAATAGGTGGCCGATATCTTGAAAATGTTTTGTATAAGATTTTGCTCTGCACCAAATTCCCAAGAGGTTGATTGCTCTGGGTTGAGGTTAGGATTACCAGTAACGAATCCAGTAGCAAAATTCTCATAGAAAGTGGGTTCCTTGATTCCGGTTCCGATAGCTACTTTTAAGAGTGGCCCCGCCAGATTTGCTATAGGTGCCCAGGTGGCTCCAGCTTGCCAAGATTTGTTGCTCCCAAATCGCTCGTTATCTTCTAGGCGACCACCGAGGTTATACGAGACTTTGCTGTGTGAGTTTGTTAGCGCGATGAAATATGCTCGATTATCTCTGTCATTTCTGCTCTTGCCGTAGGTGGCTCCGTATTGACTCAAAGATTCTGTGAAAGAGTTTTGGGATTCGTGTTCATACTCGAATCCGATAGAGGCACTTGCAGATCGCACGTTGGCATGCAGTTTAACTTCGCCGCTGGCCCGACGAAACTGGTCTGAGCTCGTGTAGCCATAATACCCAAGGCTGTCAGCTCTATTATCTGGTGCGTCGTCTGTACCTCCACTAGTCTGATTCAGCCCGACTAAAGTCTGCAAAGAAAGGTTAGGGCTGATTGCTCGAGTCAGATTGGCATGTGCATTTATGTGGTCACCGAAAGAAAATGAGTTGCGGTCTATGACAGCACCCGACCCATCAGTTGGGTAGTGATATTTTCGACTGGCCAAGCGAAAACCCAAGGCTAAATCTGTATCATCGTCTGGGCGCAATCGGGCATTGCCAGACAGGGATTTATTGGAATTCTGATTGTTGAAGGGAAGGATTCCTGAAGTCTCATAGCTAGCGATCGACATGGAGTAGGCTGCCCGCTCAGTACCAGCGCCAAATTCAGCAATCACATCTTGCTTCCCGAAAGACCCAGTGTTGTATGAGACGCTAGCGGATGGATCCCCCTGCCCTAGTCTTGTGATAATGTGAATTACGCCTGCGATTGCGTCTGAGCCGTATAGTGCACTGGCTGGTCCTCTTAGGATTTCGATGCGTTCGATATTGTCGGTAGTAAGGGATGCAAAATCGAAATTCCCTCCAGCTTCATTAGCTTGGACCCCATCGACAAGAACTAAAGTGTAGTCGCTTTCACCGCCTCTAAGAAAAACAGAGGTGACGGCTCCGTAGGAGCCTCCGCGAACGACGGTTACACCAGCCAATTCTCTGAGAGCTTCTGAAACAGTTGTTTTCCCACGTGCCCTGATTTCCTCTCCCTCTAGAATGGTTACATGGTTTGCGATTGAGTGCATCTCACGGGGTAAGGGGCTAGCCGTAACAACTAGGCCTTCCAGATGAAAAACAGTCTCCTGAGCAAAAGTTCCGTGCGGGGTGATAAGCAGACCCATCTGTAGAAATATTGTCCATACGATGAGAGGTTCAATTTTAAAACCAAGGGCCGAAAGTTTTTCTGTAATTGCCATTTAGATCTGTCCTTGTCTGCGGGAACAAGAACGGAGACCTAACTAGCTTTCCAGGACTCTGTTTCCTCCCCGCGGAGGGTCAAGTGTTTTCATAAGGTGAGCTACGTCTCCTGACTCGAGGCCGACGGTTGACCTTCCCAAGGGGCTACCCTCAGTGGTCGTCTAGAACGGTCGTTTCACTTATCAAAAAGTGAACCTCTTACAGTGGCGGGGCCGTACTGGAATTTCACCAGTTTCCGTAGAACTCACCCCCATTATATTTTCTGTTTAGCACATATTACTTAAAAAATATCATGACGCAAGTTGCTCGCCATTTTTTAATCTGTACGTTTTGCAAGAAATGTTATTTTTAGCCTGACGCGGGTACCGAATCTCCAAGATCAACTACGATGTTTCTCCATTTCTCTCTCTTGAAAACCACTACACTGAGAATCGCACGCGTCAGATGTCCTAAAACAATGGCTATCCAGATGTCCGAAGGATCGAGAGTTCCCAAACTTTGAAAAGAGAAGCAGAGTCCCAACGGAATGATAACTTGTGAAATTATGGAAATATAGAGAGGGCTTTTAGTATCCCCAGTTCCTTGTAGGCCTCCCGTAAAAGCCAGAGCAACTGTGATAAAAAGCCCAGAGACAGCAAGGTATCTCAGCAATTCTATGCTTAGTTCTAGGAGGATCGTATCATTTATGCCAAAACCTCGCAGCAGTACACTGGGAATGAATAGGAATAGAGAGCCGATGGCCGCTGCCAACAATAGCCCGAAACCAGCTGCGACGTTGACAGCTCTTGCAGTACGATCTGGATTGCCAGCTCCCAAGTTTTGACCTGCAACTGCCGCCGTAGCACCCATAATCCCCGTTGAAGTCCAGGTAATAAAGGAAAAGAGTTGGGAGTAGCTAACTACGTATGCGGCCTGGGCCTGTGCACTCATAGCAAGAGACCCTACGAAACCCAAGAGAAATACGCCTCCAAGATTCATCGCTACACCCTGCAACCCAGTGGGAAGTCCAAATCTGAAGAGTTGCTTTATAATCGTGAAGTCTGGTCGCCAGTTCATATGGCGATGGAATTGTACGACCCATCCACCCCCTAAAAGTTTTGTAAAAGCGTAAATGCTTACTGTGGCACCAGCAGCTACGGTTCCGATAGCAGCACCGAGAGTTCCAAAAGCAGGAATTGGACCAAGGCCTCGTATCAGGATGACACTCAAAGTGATATTTAAAACAGTGAGTACAATTCCAAGTCGTAGAGGTGTGCGTGCATCTCCTGCTGAACGAAGGGCTCCGCCCAGCATAAAAAACATCAGCATGCCGAAAGAAAATACAAACATGGTGCGGAGGTAGGGCAATGCCTCTGCTTGTACTGCTGGGGTTGTGTTGACTAAGGTCAGTAGGGTGGGTGATGCCAAGTAGCCAATCGGCGCCATGATACATAAGACGATTATTACACAGGTCAAAAAAGCTTGATAAACAGTGCGGTTGACCTTGTCGGGGTCATTAGCACCTGCAAAGCGAGCTACCAAAACACCCATACCAGTAAACAATGAGCTTATGAAGACGATGACTACCAGAAAGATTTGCCAAGAGACGCCAATAGCAGCGTTTCCAACGTAACCAACGTAGTTGCCAACCATTATATGATCGATGACTCCTTGGAATCCTCCGATCATGTTCTGAAGCATGGTCGGCCACGCCAATTTCCAGACCGCACTGCGAATGGGGCCTTCAACAATTGACCGATCAAAACCCACGTGGGAATCGCGATTACTCAATGAAAATGCAGTGCTTTGTTGACTGAATTTGGTTGTGAACGATTGGATTGATCATAATGTAAACTCTTTAATACTAGTAAGATTACCAAGGTCAATAGAAATTTATCTTTGAGAATCGCTGTCAGAGGGGTCCATATGAGATACTGCAAATTGTAGGACTCATTGAAAGTAATTGGATTTTTTGTGGTGGAGTGGGTGCTTGGTGTCCTTTCTTGATTATGTACATAGAGACTTGTGTACTGTAGAAAAATGGGGGAGACTCATGGATGGAAAAGTTACACCTTAACAAGAAAATCATACTCGTTGCTGTGATTCTGGTTGGGGGCTGCACCGCTGCCTCTCAGGAGCCTCCTAGGAATTTGGATGACCTTATTCTAGAGGAGGGTCGTTACTTAGATCCTAGAACGGGGGAGTTTTATACAGGTTCGGCGCTTAAGATGGCTCCAGACGATGAGTCTATGGTGACTATGGAGCTGAACATTTTGGATGGATTGTTTCACGGTTCCTATACAATTCATAATCCAGAACTGTACTATATTGCTGGTCCCTTGAGGACGGAACGTGGGGCGATAGTTATTCAGGAAAAAATGTATGAAAAGGGCGAGTTTTACCGAGGTGTAAAGACCGGTGGAGTGATGATTTACTATGGAGACGGGACTTTATTTCGTTCAGTGACTTATTTGGTAGACAAGTGGCATGGTCCCCTCCGCGAGTATAGGGAGAACGGGGAATTGACGCTACAGGCCAATTTCATAAATGATGAAATGCATGGCTTCTTCGAGAGCTATTGGCTGAACGACGAAATACTTAGAAGTGGCTCCTATAATCGAGGTAAAAGGTGTGGGACATGGTTCGACTACGGTAATAGGAACGAATACGATCCTTGTCCTGATTTTGATGCTGATTCATGAAGAATTCCGATCAAGCAGAGCAGGGGTACATGCGGCTGGCTGAAGACACCTTGGAGGGAATGTCTGAAGAGGAGTTGCAGGAGGCCCTGCAAGGACTAGAGGAGTGGGACTCTCACTTCAATACGAGCAAGCACTATGCTCCACGTTTTGGACCTAAAATACAATCAGAAAACAGTAGTTTCGTTAAGCTGGCGTTGTTGATTTCAGGACTGCTGATTGTGATTTATTGCTTGACGATTCTTTTTTGAATCTTGCCTAGGTCAAAAACTCAGGAATTCACCTATTTTGTGAGATATTCCTGCTACTGTAGCGGTTAATACTGTGCCCCAGATCAGGTCTATTATCACAACTTTGACAGGGAAATCCTTAAATAGCGCCAGACAGGTGAGGTCAAATGTGCTGTAGGCAACTAGCCCTAGAAATCCTCCTAGGGCTAGAGTGCGATTTATAGATTGGGTTTCTAAACCAGGAAGTACAGCGAAAACTAAAATCGCTACCACGTAGAGTAAGTAGAAGAGAAGCGCTGCTGGTAAGATCACGTCGGAGCGCATCAGATGCCCCAAGTGTTTTTGATAGAAGTCAGATGCTACCACACCAAGCCAGACGATGTCTATAGCCAGGAATACGATTGCGGTAGAAGCATAGAGCTTCAAGATTTGTAAGCTAAACATTCAGTAGTTTTTGAGAGTCTTTAAAGAGTTAAAGTAAAGGCCAGCATTTCTAGAATACATTAAATGCTATTAGGGCACCAAAATATCCGAGTGCCAGCATGTAGAAAAATTGAAAAGACGCCCATTTCCATCCTCCTGTCTCCCGTTTTACTGTTGCCACTGTTGCCATACACTGCAGGGCAAAAGCAAAAAATACGAGCAGGCCTATAGCGGCTGGGAATGAGACACTCTCTTGCAGCGCACTCTGTAGGTCGAGCGATTCTTCATCGGCAGATTCCATGCCGTAGATAGTACCAAGCGTTCCGACAATCACTTCGCGAGCGGCCAGGGAGGTGATTAACCCGATACCGATTCGCCAGTCGAAACCCAGTGGTTCGATTACGGGTTCAATGACATGGCCAATCTGACCTAGGGCACTTTGTTCTATCTCAGGCGGTCCAAGTTCGGTCCTAGGAAATTGAGTCAGAATCCATAGGGCGATAGTCACAGCGAAGATAATTTTTCCGACTCGCAAGAGAAAAATCTTACCTCTGTCGAGTAGCCGGAGTCCCAGAGATTGTAGAGATGGGAGACGGTAAGGAGGTAATTCCATAAGAAATGTAGATGGCTCAGCTTTGAGAAGTGTACGCTTGAGGATAAAGGCTGTCATTATAGCAGCAGCAACGCCCAGAGCGTAAAGCAGAATCAGCACACCTGCTCTTTTGTTAAGAAATGTTCCCATGAAGGGCTCATTAGGAATAAATGCCGCTATCAACAAAACGTATACTGGCAATCTTGCGGAACAAGTCATAAAGGGAGTGACAAAGATAGTGGCCATTCGATCGCGGTCATCTTCAATGGTTCTTGCTGAAAGGATGGCGGGAACTGCGCAGGCATAACCAGACAAGAGCGGCAGAAATGCTTTCCCCTGCAGTCCTATACGGTACATGACTCGATCTGCGATTACGGCGGCCCGTGCCATGTAACCAGAATCTTCTAGGATACCGATGAAGAGGAAGAGGATAAGGATTTGTGGAAGGAAGACCACTACAGACCCTACTCCAGCCCAAATACCATCAACTAAAAGAGATTTTAACCAATTGTCAGGCAAGATTTCGGACATCCATATGCCCGAAGTTTCGACAAGAAGCTCGATTCCATCCATCAGCGGGACAGCCCACGTGAAAATAGACTGAAATACGAATACTACAACTGCAAAGAAAATCATTGGTCCCCAAATCTTATGCAGAACTAGAGAGTCCAAAAATCCGCTAACCGCAGATGGTTCAGGAGGTATAAATTCTGCGTCAGAAACGGCTTCTTTCACAACCTCTTTTCTTTTAGAGAAACTTTCCAGGACAGGAAGTTTATGGGATTTGATAGGAGCTTTGATTTCATCACTGACCTTGGAGGGGACGGAATCATTATCCTTGAGCCGGGCAATATATTCGAGAATGGCTCCAGTTCCTTCCCCCGTTCTTCCATTGGTCCAGATCACTTCTATTCCCAGCTTTTCGGATAGTGCATTTGCGTTGACGCTGCCGCCGCGTCCCTTTAGCTCATCGGCCATATTGAGTACAAGTAGTGCAGGTAAATTCAGTTCAAGTACCTGTTCTACTAACATCAGTTGATTTTCCAATCGTGTGGAATCTGTGACTATCACAACCGCATCTGGCTTTTTTATTCCATCGACACGACCTTCGAGCACGTCTTTTGTTATTTTTTCGTCGAGTGTGCGGGCAGAGAATCCATGTATTCCAGGCAGGTCAACCAGGTCTGCTAAGACTTGGTCATCCAACCTCAACTCTCCAACATGTTTCTCTACTGTGACGCCAGGATAATTGGCCACTTTTTGACGCAAGCCAGTCAATCTATTGAAAAGCGTTGTTTTGCCCGAGTTGGGTGCGCCTGCCAGAGCAATGAGTGGGACGTCTTCCGAGCTTTCCAGGACTTTGCCTAAGTGCTCCGTCTCGTCAGTAGGCTTCAATTTATCAGAACTCAGCGTTCAGGCTCTATTTGCCCTTAAGGTCCCTAAGAGCTTTAACGCAAAGGCAGTCTGCGGTTTCACGTCGCAGGGCCATCTGAGAACCATCGACATCTACGATTGGGTCTCCGCTGGGAGAAGAGCGAACAGGGCAAATACGACATCCAGGTAGAAATCCACGCTCAAAGAGCGGTTCGGCTTGATTATCTGGAAGGTCTATTGAGACAAGCTCCACTTCTTGGTCCAATTGGACGTGGCTGAGCCTGAGGTCAGTGGAGCTATCTTTGACTGCTTTTATTTCTGAACCCATTTGTATTCCCCAGTCTACTCAATTACCGATCAGAACATCAACGTATAAGGCCTTAAATTGTGCGAATGAAAATCACTCTCAACTATTCTACTATACATCTACCTATTTTAAAAGCCTTGTAATGAACCGAGATTTTTTGAAAATATTTTTTCACAACGCTATTGAGAATCGTCATCCCCGCAGTTAGTCTATATTGATCATTGAGAATGGTTCTCATTTATAGGCGAGGAATGTTTCAAATGCGTATTGCTTCTTTGTTTCTTATAGGAATTCAGTTGGCTTGTGCCAGTGTTGTTCCAGTTAGTGATATAGAATCATCAAGCCTGGTCGTTCAGGATAAAGTAGGTGTTCTCCTTATGGCCCATGGTGCCGATGATGAGTGGAATCAATCAGTAGCTGAAGCGGTGGATCCTATCTCTGAAAATCTCCCTATAGCCGTAGCATATGGGATGGCTAATCCTATGACCCTCCAGGCCGGATTGGATTCCTTAGACTCTCAGGGGGTGACTCACGTGGCGGTAGTCAGGATGTTCCTGTCAGGACAGTCTTTCCTGGACCAAACTAATTACTTCCTCGGTCTTTCCGACGAACCTCCAGAAATGTTTGTTATGATGGGTCCCATGGCACAGAATCCAGAAATGAGAAACCAGCTTCATCACAATCAGATTGTTGCGACTCATCTTGAAGGAATAATCGACTCCGATATGCCTGCGATCATAATGTCTGAGAGAGCATCTGATCTGAGCTCTTCAGTCCACGATGAAGCAGTTTTACTTATCGCTCATGGTGCCGGCGATGAACAGGAAAACAACACGATATTGGATGCAATGGGTCGGGTGATACAGAAGTTAGAGATGGCTGGATATGCTGACGTTGATGCAATGACTTTAAGGGAAGACTGGGAGGAAGAACGCATCATAGCCGAAAAAAATATTCGAGCCTATGTCTCCCGAATGACCCAGGAAGGACTTTCTGTGATAGTGTTACCCATGCGACTGTCAGGGTTTGGCCCTTATGCTGAGGTCTTGAATGGTTTGGATTATTCTCCTGGCACAGGGCTTTTGCCCCATTCTGAGCTTTCAAATTGGGTTCGTTCTATGACACAGAAGGTCATCGAGTCAGAAGGGTGGAATGTAGATGCAGTAAAACTGCTTGGCAGTGGATCCTAGGGATCCAGTACTAAGGGTCTTCCAACCAATTTTGATGGGTCAGCGTCACTTCTTGGGACATACTTGTCCATCCAACCTCCATCCCAACTAGCGATATATAGATTTCCCTGCTGGTCTACATCCATCTGATGGGGACGCGAAAGGCCTCCCGCAAAACCACCTCTTGTCCCACCATATGCTCCCAGATAGTACTGTAGCTCTCCTTCTGTGTCGTACTTAAGGAGTCTATTCAAGCTAGCTGAGATTACCCACACTGCTTCATTTTCATCAATGAATACGCCCACGGGGTCCGAGACGTCTGGCCATTCTTCAATATATTCACCGTCCTCTGTGAATATCTGGATGCGGTTATTGGTCCGATCACCCACGTAGACTCTTCGGTCTCGGTCCACTGCAACGCCGTGCACCAAGTCAAACTGCCCAGGCCCACTTCCGAGTTCTCCCCATTCCATTAGATGCTCGCCCTGAGCATTGTACTTGATGATTCGTGAATTCCAGTAGCCATCGCCAACGTAAAAACTTCCGTCGGGAAGAAAGGCCATCACCGCGGGATCACCATAACTGTAGGGTCCAGGGTTTGGATTAGCTCGAGCTTCAGCTCTGGTTGTAGGATGATCGTAATCCACGAGCCTCATTACCAATTCACTTCCATCATTAGTGAATTTGAGTATCTGCATGTTTACATCTCTTCCACCACCCCTCTCTACAACCCAAACGTGTCGATCAGCATCATAAGGACTGATATAAATTTGGTGGGGCTTGTTGAAAATAGAATCCCACTGCATCCAGCGTTCAGTGATATTGCCGTCTCCATCTACTACTACCAAGTAGTTGGTCCCTTCACCTCTTTCTTCACCTGCTGAATTTCGGTCGCCCCAAATCCCAACTATAATCCTGTCCGGTGTGTCTACTGCCACAGCAGATACTTGGCCCCAAGTCCACACATCGTCGTGGTCCGGGGCAGGTTTCCACCAGTTGACTGCGGCCTCATATTCTCCAGTTCGGTCGTCCCCTCCCTTTGTGATGGGTCCTCCAGTTTCACTCGGTTCCTGGCATCCTGCCAGGAAGATTAAAACTGCAGTGCTAATGGTCGGTGATACCTTTTTAAACCTCATCACAAAAAAGCCTCCATTCGAGAAGTAAAAGAGTCACTCAGACGCATCTGAGTGACTCAGCATACTACCCCAACCTACTGATGTTCGGCAAACTAACCAGCCGATTAACAGTTTCTCTAGGTGGTAAGTTTTGGTTAAATTAGTTAATCAGCGAGCTTGTCGTAGACCGTTCCCAGTGTATAAGCCACAACAAAGCCGAAATCCACGTCGATGCCAAAACTCACGAAGTCCAGGCCACCGTTCAAAACATTACTAACATCAACAATCATTATGCGACAGAATTGAAATGTCAGAGCTGTTTCCATGCCACTCATTCCAGTGTATCCGACAAGCCAATTAAAAAAGAAGCCCATTACGACTGCTAGAAATGTGTTGTCGTGTGAAGAATGGGAACGCGGATGCTCCTCTGAGCTAGAAAAAAAGATCTATGTTGCAATTATGCTGAAGTAGGCAATACTCTCTCTAACTATGAACTCCATCAAATCAGCAACGCGACTGCGGCAAGGCCTTGTCTTAGGAACACTGATCGCTGCGGGAGAAGCTGCATTTCTCCTACCCTTCGTTCTAGCAAGAGTTTTTCGCCCGACTTTTCTTTCAGTATTCCAGGTTAGCAATTTCGAACTCGGTGTAGCCTTTTCTATGTATGGAATAGTAGCCATGATCTCATACTTTGCTGGAGGGCCTTTGGCAGACCATTTTTCAGCTCGCCGATTGATGACAGTAGCGCTGAGCGCTACTGGCTTGGGAGGTGCAGTGTTGGCTGGGATCCCCTCTACCAGAGAGCTGAATCTTCTTTGGGCCTTCTGGGGCATGACCAGTATTTTTCTTTTCTGGGCTTCTATGATCCGTGCTACACGTGAATGGGGACAGCTAACAGGTCAGGGCAAAGCATACGGCTTCCTCGACGGAGGCCGCGGTTTACTGGCAGCAGCTATCGCATCTATTTCTGTGCTGATTTTTTCCTTGATGCTGCCTGAGGGGACGCTAGCGATAACACCAGAGCAACGCGAATTGGCTTTCCAGTCAGTCATCTGGGTGTTTACTGGCTTCACAATAGCCATCGCTTTGTTAGTCTGGATAGTCATTCCAGATAACAATCAATCAATCAAGACCCCTGGAAAAACAAAGCTTTCCCTTGATGGGATTAAGTCGGCATGTCAGACTCCAGTAGTTTGGCTTCATGCCGTTATTGTCGTCTGTTCCTATGCGGGATATAAGGCAACAGATGATTTCTCTCTTTTAGCAAGTGATGCATTAGGGTTCGACGATGTGGGTGCCTCAAGTGTTGGAGCACTGGGCTTTTGGATCAGAGCCGCTTCTGCAATAAGTGCTGGATATCTCGGGGATCGTTTCGAATCTTCGAGAGTAATTGCCTGGAGCTTCTGCGTCCTTATAGCTGGGAGCCTTCTGATTGCCTCTGGAGCGGTAATCAACCTGGCATGGATGCTTATCATGACGATTGCCGCTACCAGTGTGGGGATCTACGCTCTCCGAGGAGTATATTTTGCCCTGCTCGAAGAGGGACGGGTCCCACTAGCCACTACTGGTAGTGCTATCGGTGTTGTTTCCTTCATTGGATTCACTCCCGATATATTTATGGGGCCACTTATGGGGATTTTGCTAGATAATTTCCCGGGGGTATTGGGACATCAATACGTATTTAGTGTGGTAGCATTATTTGGTTTCATTGGCCTAGTGGCGACATCGATTTTCAGAAAAATCACTTAGTAAAACTTTTTGCTGGCTTTTGTCTATTTTGTCATATAATCACCGGCGATCATACCATATATAGTATGACACTTTCTTGTATACGGCTTGCTTACTATGTTTTAGGGGTGATGTTCTGCAATTCTCATCAGGAGGTCGGCAAAAATGAAACCTGGAATAACAATGCTTTCCGTTATGCTAGTGACGGTGCTACTGACCATCTTTTCGACTGCAAACCTCTCTGGACAAGGTATCGGAGTAGCTGCAAGGGGTGGGACCATGGGAGTTGGTGCAGAAGTATCACTGGGTTTCTATCAAAAATTTGCAATTCGCGGTGGTTTTGGGAAAATGGACTGGGATTTTATGCCAGAGATACCAACATCTCTGTTTGGCATGGGATTCGGTCTTCCTGGATCTGGTGATGCCACTACAACCACTGCCCTTTTCCCCGAAACTATAAATTTTGGTGCGGACCTCTATTTGACTGATAATTTTCGGGTAACTGGAGGGCTTCTATTACAGACTGGGGAGACTGGGATCCAGGGGACTGTCGACCAAAGTGGAGGAGACATCACAATAGGTTCGAAAAGCTATTCGGCTTCTACGTTCGAAACCTTCAAAGTCACGCTCGACGAAAACAAGGACTACATCCCCTATGCATCCATTGGGCTTGGCAACCATTCAGAACGAGGCTTTGGTTTGTTTGCAGAGCTAGGGGCCGCTTTTTATGGAGACAGAGTCCTGACACTCCAAACAACGGGGAATGGTAATATACTGGGAGAAACGGAATTCAAAACCAACCTAGCCGAGGAGGAGGCCTCTCTCCAACAAAAAGTTGATAGCTATTTGAAGATCTGGCCGATACTAAGTGTTGGTTTTAGGTTTAGTCTATAGATCTGTTTTCTTAAGTAATGAAAAGCTAAGCTTACGCTCAAATAAGATTTACCATGAGACTCATTCTGTCCTGCTGGTTAGTAGTATTCTCAATATATCTTCTTCGACCAATAGAATTGAATGCTCAAAATACAGACGACTTTATAAATGGTGTTATCGGTGTTGTGCCGAGAGTATTCATTGAGTGGAATATCGAAGACAGCCTGGAGACAGAAGAAACCTCTTATACGAATGTAGTGGAGGAAGCATTCTATCAAGCCCTACTGAGTAGCGGTATTGAAGTGATATCAGTTTACGATTTCGTTGGTGATATCCGAGAAGCTAACGTCCTGGACTGTAACATCACCGTCTTGGAGAACGAAACTCAAGATGAAATCATTGAAGAATACTACACAGAACTGCGACAAATGGTCGTCAAATGGAGTGATTTCGCGACTTGGGCTCGATCTTCACTAGAGTCCCCAGGAGATTTAGTTCCATTTTTCAATTCCACCGCCACCTGGTCTTTTTCTGGAGTTCATATGTCCGAACTAGATGAGTTCGGTTCTAAAGGAGCCGGCAGAATTGGAGCTTCCTGTGCCGAAACCTTTGTCAGAGAATGGAATAGGATAAACAACTAAGGAAAACTCATTTTGAATTCTAAGACCATATTAATCGTTTCTGCACTGATCGTTGTCCTACTAACTGGAATCAGCTACTGGGGGAGTCAGAACATACTGAGATGCCCTTCAGATATCTCACTAATACTAGCAGGAGAAACCGAAGTGTTCTGGGGAGAATTTGAAGCTCCGTACTTTTCCGCTGAGCTCACCTCAACCGATGTAAATTGTTCGGTTGATGACGGAGCCTTACCCTCTCTTGTCATGACTATTGCCGTCCAGGGATATGGGCGCCTGATCGATCCCATTCGCTTACAAACCGTAGAGCGCCTAAGTTTGGACCTAGTAATCAAAGCCCTAGACAAAGAAGGTGCTGCATTCGTCGAACAACTGGTTACAAAAACTTTATACGTTGAGGATGTGTCAACTGACGTGACTGAAGTTTCCTGGTCTCAAGCCATCGAAATCGAAGCAAGACAGGCACAGATGTTTGATATGATCAATGTCCAATGGGCTTTTTAGAAGCGACAAAAACCTCAGTACTTCCAACTTTTCGCCACATTTAGAGGATCTAACATGGTAAACATACGAACAAGTTCATTGATTTTCCTTTTTCTCTGCGTATTCACCACGAAATCCGTTGCGGCTCAAGGGTCTTTCAATCCAATCGGGGAATATCAACTAACGACTTTTATCTCTGAATTTGGTATGAGTGTGTCGGCCAATCTTGAAATTATCGCTGATGAAGATGAATACGCCGCGCGTCTAAGAAGTGACTTGGATCCAGAAGGCTCGGTGACCACAAACGTAAGTGTCGAAGGTCG
>JBJKYO010000006.1:0-14384 GCA_045561015.1 Longimicrobiales bacterium
GTTACGGAATACTACACATCTATGAAGCCAGTGAGTAGAATTGCTGAAGCCAGTGAAACTGGCGCGGCTACAAACTTAATCACTGGACTAGCGGTTGGTATGGAAAGTACTGCTGTGCCTATGTTATTGATCTGTGGCGGTATATTTACGTCCTTTACAGTTGCTGGCCTCTATGGGATAGGGATAGCAGCTGTAGGGATGTTGGCAACAGTAGGAATAACTATGTCTGTTGATGCCTATGGCCCGATAGCGGACAATGCCGGTGGAATCAGTGAGATGAGTGGACTGGGTCCAGAGACCAGAGCTATCACCGATTCACTTGATGCGATTGGAAATACAACAGCGGCGCAGGGGAAAGGGTTTGCTATTGGATCAGCTGCATTGACTACATTGGCGTTGTTTTCTGCTTACGCTACTAAAGTAGGTCTGGCTGAATCGGGTATTGATCTGGTCAATCCATTAGTTGTAATTGGATTGTTTATAGGTGGAACGCTTCCATTTTTTTGTGCAGCCTTAACCATGACCGCTGTTGGACGGGCTGCACAAGGTATGGTAGAAGAGGTTCGTCGGCAGTTTCGTGAAATGCCAGGTATTATGGAGGGAACGCAAAAGCCTGATTCAGCTAGATGTGTTGCCATATCGACGGATGCTGCCCTGAAAGAAATGGTTCTTCCTGGTGTCACAGCTGTATTAGCTCCGGTTGTTGTAGGGTTAGGACTGGGAGTGGAAGCTCTAGGGGGTATGCTCGCCGGTGCGACTGTGACAGGTATTCTTATGGCTCTTTTTATGGCTAACTCTGGTGGTGCTTGGGATAATGCTAAGAAGTCTATTGAGGGTGGTGACTATGGCGGTAAAGGGTCGGACGCTCATAAAGCAGCAGTAGTAGGAGATACTGTTGGAGATCCCTTTAAAGATACTTCGGGACCGTCTCTGAATATTCTGATAAAATTAATGAGTGTAGTTTCGCTGGTTTTGGCACCATGGTTTGTTGAGTTCCATGGTATTGATAGCAATAACCAGCTTTCAGATTTAATCACAGAAATAGGCAGATTCTTCCTTTAGCACAGTTGGGAGGGAATATGGTAAGTAATTCCCCAACACCTAGTCTCGAAGGTGCGTTGGCTTTCGCGTCTGATCTGATCAAAATCCCTTCGCTGTCTGGCAATGAACGAGATGTTGCAAAAAGGTTATGGGATGAAATGCAATTTCTTGGCTTTGAACAGATGAGGGTGGACGAAGTAGGCAATGTCATGGGAGTGATTCCAGGTGAAGGACATGCTCCTCCTGTAATGTTCAATTGTCATTTGGATATAGTGGCAGAAGGTGATCATTCGGAGTGGGATTATGCACCCTTTGGAGGGGATATAGCTGACGGATTTTTGCATGGAAGAGGGTCAATGGATATAAAGGGACCCTTGGCTTTGCAAACCCACGTTGCTGCTTCGATGAGAGGAAAGTGCAAGGGCGACTTGATTGTGGCTCACACTGTTTTCGAAGAATGTGGTGGGTGGGGTATGCAGCACCTTATGGAATCCAAAGTCCTCGAACCTGCTTTAGTCATAATCGGTGAAGCTACTGATGGAGACATCTGTATTGGGCACAGGGGCCGTGCCGAACTAGAGGTAATAGTAACAGGGTTGGCTGGTCACGCTTCAGCTCCCGAGAGGGCAAAAAATCCCCTGGACATCCTGCCTAAGGTTTTGGCTGGAATAGAAAAGGTTAAAAACAATCAAGAGGAAGATCCTTTGCTGGGAGGGTCTACTTTGGTGGTGACTGATGTTGGCGTGACACCAGAAAGTAAGAACGTGATACCAGACAGAATGGAAATAGTATTGGATTGGCGGATACTGCCTCATATGGAACAGGATTTTCTGGTGAAACAGGTTAGCGATGCGATAACTAGTCATTTGGGTGATAGTGTCAAAGGCTATGGATTAGAGGTAGTTACTGCAACGGAAACTCAGCGCGCTTATACTGGAGTCACTCGCAAACGCGACACCTTTACTCCCGGTTTTGTGATGGACCCAAGTGATCCTCTCATTCGAAATGCAGCGAAAGCAGTTGGAAAACAAGACGGATCGGGATTGGCTGATGTCAGACCTTGGGCCTTTGCAACTGATGGTGGTTGGACTCACGGGGTTTTTGGAATTCCCACGCTGGGTTTTGCACCGGGGAAGGAATCGTTTGCACATACCAACACAGAACGTTTGTCAGTTGAAGATGCACGCTGGGCATTCAAAAAACATCCAGATTTGGTGCTAGCAATACAGAATGGACTGGCCTCTTAAAAAATGCTTGAAACACTAGTAAACACTAGAGACTGATATATATTTAAAGACACCCGCTCTGCGTTGTGCAGAGCCCGTCTTACACTACGGACCGAGGGAATATCATGAAGGATTACGAAATAGTTTATATCTTTAATCCAAATGTGGATGAAGATAATGTGAGTCAGACAGTGGAAAGCCTCCAGTCCTTACTGCTGGCTGATGGTGGCGAGTCCTTGGCTATCGATCATTGGGGATTAAAGCAGTTTGCGTATCCAATTGGAGACTGGGGAAACGGCTACTATGTAGTGAGTCAGATGAGAGTCCAATCTTCAGCGTTGCCTGAGTTTGAGAGAGTGCTAGGATTGGAAGACGACGTTCTACGATATCTGATAGTGGTGAACCAGGGTGAGCCCACCACTCAGGAATCTGTCTTAGCAGAAGTTTTCAATCCTACTGGTCCTCCAGTAACTGATGATGGAAGTTCTGAAACGGAAGAAGAACCAACAGAGGTCGTCAAAGATTCCGTAGGTCCCAGAGGCTCTGCCAGGAGACGTCAAATGGATGGTCCTCCAGTCTCTATATTGAATTATAAGGATGTGGATCGTCTGTCACAGTTTATAACTGAGCAGGGAAAGATCCTTCCCAAGAGAACTACCAAGGTGAGTGCTTCCTTCCAACGTCATTTGAGTAAAGCTATAAAACGAGCTCGCTTCCTGGCGTTGGTCCCGTATGTGGGAAGTCACGAATCCTAAGCTTTTCGTGGATACAGCACAGAAGCAACAACTAACGGGAGTAGGGGCTATAGGCCTTCTTTTGTTGGTATTATTGCTTTCTGTTTTTGACGCTGGGGTTGTGGTGGCCACTTGTTTCTTCGGCCTAGCTTTAATATTCGGAATGACTGGTTGGTTGGGATTTGCTGTGACTGTGGTTGCTGGGATAATCGCTATGGGCATTCCAGGTGTTGATTCACTGTGGTACTTAGAGAGGAGTTGGTCTGTCCTTTTGTTCGGTTGTTTTGCCACAATTACGATGTTTTTTCCGAATTCCTTTTTCCTGGAAAGGGCAATCGGAACCCTCGGCATGACCTTGGTTATAGTCAGCGTGTTTTTCCTTTTAGACTATGAGTGGTGGTACAGAACCGACGAAATGGTTAGCCAAGGAATTATGAGTAACATCAATCGTAGCTTGGACATTTTTAGACAGATGGATAGTGAAATGATCATTCAACGTGACCTTTCGGCAACTGCCCTGCAATTAGCTGGTTATCAGTCCAGATTATTTCCTGCACTGCTAGGACTTTCATCTTTGGCTTCGATGGCAGTGGCTTGGTGGGGTTACATAGGCCTGTCTGGGGAAAAACTGAGAAGCCTAACGGGGTTAAGTGAATTTAAATTCAATGACCATTTAGTATGGTGTCTAATATGTGGTTTGCTATTCTTAGTCTCCGATGTTGGCGAAGGGTGGAGTCGGGTCGGAGAGAATCTAGTATTCTTTATGGTGTCATTATACGTGTTGAGAGGCGCTGCAGTATTTTTGGTCACTACTGGGATATTGTTTTTTGGTAAAGTCAGTTTGTTTATCGGTCTGATTTTTCTAGCGCCAGTTGTGTTGACAATTGCCTTTCTTATAGGGCTGAGTGATACATGGTTTGATTATAGAAATAGGGTTAGAATACTAAGTTAAAATAAACAGTATGGAGACCATTTCATGAAATTAATTTTGAAGAAGGTAGTGGAGGGATTAGGGAAACCAGGAGACGTAGTAGATGTGAAAGCAGGTTATGCACGCAACTACTTGATTCCACAGGGCCTATCATATGCTGCCAGTTCAGCGAATTTGAAAAAATTACAAGAAGAACTAGACCAATTGGATGAAGAAACCAGAAGAAATCATCTTGAGGCAGGACGGAGAGCGGCTCAATTGGAAGGCATGTCTCTTTCTTTTGAGGTTTTGGCAGCAGAGGATGGTAAGCTTTTTGGTTCGGTAAGCACTCTTGATCTTGTGGAACGACTTAATAACCAGACATTAGATTTCGAGATCGATCGTTCAATGATTCAGCTAGATGAACCATTCAAAATGATTGGAGATTTCAAATTGCCTGTTCGCCTGCATGAGGAAATCGTGGTAGAGATAGATGTGCAGATAGAGCAGCAAGAAAACTGACACAGCAATGGGTGACATAGTTAGTAGGGTAGGAGAGTTGGTTCTTGAAAGGAAGGGGTTAGAAGTAGTGTCTCTGGACTTAAGGGGTATATCGGATGCTGCAGATTTCTTTCTATTGGCAACTGGAAACTCTGATGTCCAAGTTAGGGCTATTGCTGATCATATTGTCACTGAATTAAAACTTGAAGATCTGCGTCCAACCCATATAGAAGGGATGGAAAGGGGTAGGTGGGTTTTGATAGATTATGCAGATTTAGTTGTTCACATTTTTCATCCAGTCGAAAGAGATTTTTACCAACTGGATTCGCTGTGGAGTGACGCGCCGAAGTCCATCTTCGATTCTAACTAGCTCGAAGAGCATTAGTTCAAGCTAGAAAAAGAAAAAATGTTTTTTCGCGGGTCAGTATATCGAATATGGGTTCGGTTGATTCTGACAGAGATAGACCTTATTCTCATAGCTTTTGAGAGGACAGAGAGGACTGGTAAAACAGTAAACATGTTTTTCAGAGAAAAAGGTAACGAACCTGAATGAAGCTTCAGTCGATCACGATAAAAGGTTTTAAGTCATTTGCTGATTCGACAGCTATAAATATTCATTCTGGGATAACAGCTGTTGTGGGCCCTAATGGCTGTGGAAAATCAAATATCAGCGACGCCATTCGATGGGTGCTTGGGGAACAGCGCCCTTCCGCCATAAGAGGTGGCAAAATGGAAGAGGTCATATTTCAAGGATCCCGTGACCGTCGACCGATTAATCGTGCCTCGGTTGTCATGACTGTGTCGAATGAAGACAAGGTGCTTCCAGTTTCGTTCGAAGAAGTCGAAATAGGAAGGACAGTCTATAGGGACGGAGGGAGTGATTACTCAATCAATCGTGCTGAATGTCGCTTACGCGATGTCGCAGATCTCTGCCGTGATACTGGTTTAGGGGCCACTACGTATTCAGTAATTGAAAACCGAATGATAGATGCGATACTGTCCAACAGGCCAGAGGATAGACGTAACCTTTTTGAAGAAGCTGCTGGCATTGGTAAATACAAGGATCGTCGCAGGGGAGCTTTAAGAAGGCTGGAACAGACAGATCAAGATTTGATGCGGCTGGAAGATGTTATAGGCGAAGTACAGACTAAGGTGAGAAGTTTGGCTCGCCAAAAAGGCAAGGCTGAACGTCACAAGAGGTTGAGGGATCGTAGACTGATTGTAGAGGTGAATGTGGTGAGGGGTGAGATGTTACGCTTAAAATCAAGACTAAAGGAACTAGACACGGTACTTCAGAGCGAAGGAGAGATAGCTCAGGAAGCCCTCTCTAGTTTGAGCGTGGCAGAAGCTGTTTATGAAAAACTAAAGTTAGAAGAAGTCGATGCAGAACGAGGCGTTGGCAACGCTGAAACTGCTTTAGAAAAAGTAAGGATTAAGCTTGTCAAATGGGAGCGTGATCTTGCCGTTGCAGAAGAACGACGTAGCTCTGGAGACAGGCGTTTGGTCCAACTTAAAGATGCAAAAACTGACCATGCAGAGAGAAAAACGACTTTAGCATCTGAGATAGATGAAGTCGCAGAAAATCTTAAGAGCCAACAACAAATTGTAGTAGGATTGAAAACGGACCTGAGTGAGGAGAGTAAGTTAGTTGGTGAACAAAAGGCCAAATTAGACGAGCTACGTAAGACGGTCCAAGAGAGTGAAAAACAGGAGCTCGATCTGGCTAGAAAAGTCGCCCTGATGAGTGGGGAGATAGAATCAACTAAGGGACAACTAGGTGAGTTTGAAAGGGCGAAACTTGAAATCGAAACAGAGGTGTCTGGCGCATCTGAAGCACTGACTGAAATTCTTTCTCAAGGTGATCTTTTCGAAAATAGAATGGCACCCCTGGAAGATCAATTAAAGTCATCTAAAGATCAGCTGACACCACTAGCGGAAAAACTAGAAGCTTCTAGAAGTGCGCTGGATTCTCTTAGAAGTAAATATTTGGCAACGGTTGGATCGGTTAGTGCCGTAAAAGGGAAATTGGTTGCCTTGGAAGATTTAGAAGCAAGAAAAGAGGGCACCGATGATGCTGTGAGAGCCTTGTTAGGTCTGAGCGACCATGGGGTACTGGGTGTCCTTATGGATTTTGTGGAAGTCCCTACCAACCTAAATGTTGCAGTTGAATCTTATTTGGGTCCCTTTTGTCAGGCAGTGGTAGTAGAGAGTCAGGACCATGTCGAAGAAATTTCTCGATGGTTCGAGAGCCAATGGGAGGGAGGAGGAGGTTTGATCCTGTTGCCTTGCGATCAAGTTCCTGAAGTGGGGGAAGGGTCTCTTTTAGAAGTAATATCGACAAAAGGGGAAGGGGGGGAGTGGGCGAAATTCCTTATTGGGTCTGCGGATATATTAGATACCACGTCATTGCCTAGTGGCCTGAAGAGGACAGCCGTGTCTCCAGAGGGTACAGTGGTTGACCCAAGTGGATTTGTTAGGATTGGCAACATAGCTGGTAATCAAGGAATGCTAGAACGGAAGAGCCTTATTTCTGAGCTACAGAAATCCCTCATTTCTGAAGAGGAGATCGTTGTTGGTTTAAGTACATCTATTTCAGAAGCAGAGCAACAGGTAGGTACATTGGAAGAAGCACTTGCTGTCCAGCGACTGGCAGTTCTTGAAGTGGAGGACGAACTGCGTAGAACAGATACTGAAATTCAAAATCAGATGACACGGCGTACCAATGCTGACTCCTACCGTGAAGAATTTGTCAGGCGATTGGAAGGTATAAAAGTAGCAAAAGAAAAGGCACTCAAAAGAATAACAGGACTTCAGGAATCGAGAGGCAATATTCAGATCGAACAAGATCGTATTGGGAGTTCCAGAGAGTCGTCCGCTGTCAAATTGCAACATCTGCAAATTGTGTGGGAGACAAGCAGGGCTAGGGAAAATCAACTTGAAGTGTCAGTGGCCACAAACGAGGTAATAATACAAGGATTAAAAGATAAACAACTAAATTTAAATCGTGAGCAAGAAGAAGGGGATCAGAAATTACAGAATGTTTTGTCGGAGCAAGTAACCCTCCAGGAAGAAGTGAGAGAAGCTCGAGAAATTAAGGATGAAGGATCCGTTGCAATGGAACAGTTATTTATGGAGAGTGACCTTGCAAGTGAGGGTGTTACTGAGAAAAGAAATGTCTTAGAGGGTGTAGAGGAGGCTTTAGAAGAAATAGAAAATGAAGTCAAATCCTATAGGGAAAAGGAAAGAAGTATCGCTGATCGAAAACACACTTTTGAGCTTGAACGACAAGAGTTAACTAATCGGCAGGACATCATAAGTGATAGGTTGCAAAGTGAGTGGGGGAAACCTGTTAAAACCCTACTTGAGGAAGTCGAAAGTGTGGACAGAGAATCTCAAGATCTCAATGGCGAACTTGAGGAGATTTTGGCTAAGCTCAGCAAAATAGGTTTGGTCAATATGCTGGCCGTGGAAGAACATGAAGAGGAAAGTCAGCGGCTTGTATTTCTTTCTGAACAAAGGGAAGATTTGCTGAATGCCAAGAAGGATCTATTGGAGGCCATTCGTCAGGTTAATGAAACTGCCACCAATCTTTTTGATCAGGCTTTTGGGAAAATAAGGGACAATTTTAGCGACACATTTGAGAGGTTGTTTGAGGGAGGGACTGCGGATATTTGGTTGACAGATCCGACTGATCCTTTGGAATCAGGTATAGAGATACATGCTTCACCCAAAGGGAAAAGAACGCAGAGGATAGAGTTGCTATCTGGAGGTGAAAGAGCACTAACTGCGTTATCTTTACTTTTCGGGATTTACCTATTCAAACCCAGTCCATTCTGTGTGCTCGATGAAGTAGATGCTCCTTTAGACGAGAACAACATAGGAAGGTTTATTAGGCTTTTAGATGATTTTAAAGAGCAAACACAATTCATTTTGATAACACATAATCCCCGGTCTATAGAAGCAGCTGATTGGATCTATGGTGTCACTATGGAAGAACCAGGGGTCAGCTCAATAGTAGGCGTTCGACTCGAGGAAAGTGAGACAACTTAATCCATGTAAACACAGTTACTCTGTGGATTGGTGATGTGTATTAACACCCTTTGGTCAGGTATAACGGGCGTGTGCTCGTTTCTTGGATCTCATTTTTGCAGAAATAAATAATCTCCATCTGTAGGAACTAGAATGTTTCAGTTATTATCAAATAGCTGGGAGATTCTTTATCTGTCCTCAAAATAGATGTTTTTTGAGTGATATTAATAGGACGAAAGGGAAGGAATGCTATGTTGGTAGTAATGAAACATGGGGCTTCAGAATCCGAAGTACTCAATGTAGTGCAAGTGATCGAAAATTTGGGCTATGAAGCTAAGGCCATGCCTGGAAAACAAAGAACCACCGTTGGGCTGATGGGAAATGATGGTAGGGTCGATTCATCAAGGATTGAAGGCCTTGAAGGCGTTCTTGAGATTATTTTGGTCACTAAACCTTATAAACAGGTTTCTCGAGAATGGCGTGAGGTAAACACTGTTGTGGATGTTGGCAATGGAGTCATTTTTGGAGCAGCAGCGGTCCCAGTAATTGCAGGCCCATGTTCTGTGGAAAGTGAATCACAAATTATGGAGGTGGCCCACCAACTAAGTGAATCTGGAGCTTCCTTGTTGAGAGGGGGAGCCTTTAAACCAAGAACTTCTCCTTATTCATGGCAGGGTCTGGGCGAAAGGGGACTAGAGATGCTTGCAAGGGCGAGAGAAGCTACTGGTTTAGGTATTGTTACAGAAGTTATGGACCAAGAAAATGTTGAGTTGGTGAGTAGCTACGCGGATATGGTCCAGATTGGAACCAGAAATATGCAAAATTATCCCCTACTGCGCAAAATAGGCCAATGTGGAAAGCCTGTCCTATTAAAAAGAGGGATGTCTGCTACGATAACAGAGTTGTTATTGGCAGCTGAGTATCTATTTGCGGAAGGGAATCACAATGTAGTTCTTTGCGAGAGGGGTATAAGAAGTTTCGACGATAACACAAGAAATTTACTGGATTTATCTGCAATACCGGTGGTGAAAGGACTATCCCATTTACCTATAATTGCGGATCCCAGCCATGGGACAGGTGTTAGGGACAAAGTGACTCCAATGGCAAGAGCAGCAGTGGCTGCAGGAGCAGATGGCTTGATGGTCGAAGTTCATCCGAATCCAGCGGAAGCTTTGTCGGATGGTGCACAATCACTCTATCCAGAACAATTCTCTGACCTCATGAAAGAAATCCAAGTCATAGGGAAAGCTATTGACCGAGAGGTTGGGGCTCCGATGAGAGTTACAGGATAAAGTGACGTACGCAAGGTAGAAAAATAGTTTTAGCTCTGTCGAATGGACACTCTCAAGAACCGGAATTTTAGCGTTGACGCTAATGTTTATTCGGCCTAAGTTCAGCAAGTTATCAGGTGTTAATGGTTTTTGTTATGAAGACCTGCGACAGTTGGTCAGCAGTGCTTTATGTGTCTAAATCAGACAGTGTTAGATTGTTCTAGTATTCGACCTCCTCTAATTGGAATTCCTACACAGTGCCACACATAGCCTTTGCTAGAAAGTATCGTCCTCGACTGTTTGGTGATGTAACGGCTCAAGAACATGTTTCAGAGACCCTAAAGAGGGCTATCGCCGACGACAGGGTCGGCCATGCCTATCTTTTTTGCGGGCCAAGAGGTGTTGGCAAGACTACCCTGGCAAGAGTTTTGTCGATGTCCCTTAATTGTGGCGATCGAGAGAAAGATGGAGAGCCCTGTGGAGTTTGTGATAGTTGCAATAGGATTTGGAGTGGAAAGACAGCTCTGGATGTTGTAGAGATAGACGCGGCTTCGAATAGAGGGGTTGAGGACGCGCGCCAGTTGAGGGAACGGGCAATGTATGCTCCCTCACAGGAGGGTAGTCACAAAGTTTATATTGTTGACGAGGCTCACATGCTTACCAGAGAGGCGTGGAATGCTTTGTTAAAAATTTTAGAAGAGCCCCCTCCCAGAGTGGTCTTTGTATTTGCTACGACTGAACCTCAGAAGATACAGCAAGCAGTAGCTCCCATTCTTTCGAGATGTCAACGATTTGATTTCCATCGGATTGGCGTTGAAAAAATTGTCGAAAGAATGGAATTTGTAGTCGAATGTGAGGGATTTTCATGTCCCAAGGAAGCGCTGACGATTCTCGCTCGCAAGGCGGATGGTGGTATGAGAGATGCACTTTCCGTATTAGATCAGGTTGTGGCCTTGACGGGGGGGACAATCACACTGGACTCAGTAAATAGAATATTGGGCTTAGTAGAACATGAACGCTATCTCGAAATAACAGATATAATAATAGAGCGCAAACACGCTAAGATATTTGATTTTGTGCAAGATTTATCGGATAAAGGATATGATTTTGTTGAGTTTTATCAAGGTCTTGTTGGAATTCTGAGGAATCTTCTTCAACTATCATTAGGGGGTGCCCCGTCTAATCTAGAGAAAGGTAAAGTCAGTTCTTTGGAAATCCGATCTGATAAATTAAAGGCCTCTGATTTGATTCGTATGCTTTCATTAGCAACAGACTTAGAGAACTCAGGGAGTTTGAAGAGGAATGCTAATTTGCAACTTACAGTTGAAATGCTCTTGTTAAGACTCAGTTATATGGAAAGCACTGTGGAAATAGAGGAACTATTGGGGAACGTACGTGCGGTTACCCATCGGGATATGCATCGAGGAGATGACCAATCTCAAGATCATTCAGCTCATTCTGACACAGGCAGTGTTGATGGGGTTACACCTGAGAAAGGGATGGTCCTAGAGAGTGATGCTCCAGACAAGGTCCCAAAAGCTGAGTCAACAGGGCAAGGTTCTTTCCCAGAAGAGTGGACCAGGTTAATAGCCAAAATCAAAGGGGTTCCAGAGGGTGGCAAGCCTTTCTTAAGGGCTTGCCGGGCCTACGAAGGAAAAAATGGAGAATTCGTGGTTCACGGACCTTCAGAAGATGTCATTGAAAAGATCAAGGAGGAGAGATTTCGATTAGCGATAGAGAAACAATTGAATCAAGTGTTTTCAGGCAACGTCGAGATTGTGTATGTGGCTGATCACAAAAAGGATCTTCAAGACGGAAATGATCAGCACTCGGAGGAAAGATTGACGGCTCTTATCGAAAAAGATCCCAATCTTGAGCAAGTAGTTAAAGAATTAAATCTGGAGTTATTGGATTGATTTTGATAAACAGGAGCTTTAAGGAGTAGAGAATGGTTGGTTTTGGGAAAATAATGGAGATGGGCCAAAAACTCCAAGAACGTATGAAAGTTTTACAGGACGAGCTCGAAAAGATGGAAATTTCTGCTTCATCTAAGGGAGGTATGGTGACAGCTACCGTTAATGGGCAAGGATCTATTCGTTCTGTTAAAATCAAGAAGCATTTAACGGAGCAAGGAGATCAGGACTTACTAGAGAATCTAGTATTGGAAGCAATCTCCAAAGCTCAAGATAAAGCGAATAAAACTAGCAAGAAGAAAATGAAAAAGATAACAGGAAGATTGCCCATTCCCTTGCCTGGATTGGGTCTTTAGTGAATTGGCTTGGCTTGTGGTCGACAGCTGTATCTTATCCGGGGAGGTGGGGTAGTGTCATTAATTGAGGAGTTGATCTCAGAGTTCAAAAAACTGCCGGGTGTTGGAGAAAAAACTGCCCAAAGATTTGTCTATAGTATTTTGAAAAGACCTGGTCAGGATGTATTGAGATTAGCTGGGCGAATTCAGGAGGTTGTTGAAACGGTTCGTCCTTGTAGTACCTGTGGCATGTTTACTGAGTTGGAAATGTGTGAAATTTGTAGCAGCACCAATCGTGACAGCGCCCTGATCTGTGTAGTGGAGGAAGCTCATGAGGTTGAAGCAATAGAAAGATCAAGTGGGTATAGTGGTCTTTATCATGTTTTGGGGGGAAGGTTGTCTCCATTGGATGGAGTGGGCCCCGAAGAACTCAATATGATCTCTCTATTGGAGAGGATAAACAATGCCACTCATGCCATCCAAGAAGTAGTTGTCGCTACAAATTCAAGTGTGGAGGGAGAAGCTACGGCAGTATATCTCGAAGCGGTGATTAGGCCTCTTGGTCCAAAAGTGACAAGGTTAGCCCGGGGAATTCCAGTAGGCGGTGATTTAGAATATGTGGATCATTCCACCATTGTTGAAGCGCTGGTGGGAAGGAAGGAAATGTAGAGAATGAAAAAAGAAATAAAGAGGACTGGAATCGCCGTACTAGCTATAGGGCTAATGGGAGTTTTGGCTACTTGGTTGATAAAGGACCAGATAATCAGACACAGGAGAGATCTATTCAGTCCAAAATTCCTGAGGCGATTGGCTGCTTTGAGTCACATGGCGAAAGTTGAACCTTCGGTTTCTAATATCAACCTCATGAGAGATTTCATCCTCTGGGAAAAGAAGGAGACATTGAGAGAAAGGGCTAGATTGATTGTCGCACGTATGGAACAAGAAGTATAGGAATCTAATGTAACTAGGTGTTAATCTTTGACTCAACTTAAGATTGTTTCGTCAAAGCAATTTCTTTTTCATTTTTTAGGATAAGTGATGGGCTTAGGTAAGAATTTACCAAATTTGGTGACGATCGCACGAATGGCCTGTTGCCCAGCGATATTTATTCTGGCATTAGATCAGTCATTAGACGCAAAGATTTGGGCAGCCGCGTTATTTCTTTTTGCTGGGATGTCAGACCTTTGGGATGGCTATCTGGCCCGTAAGTATGGCTGGATAACTGATACTGGTAAATTGTTAGATCCCCTCGCCGATAAGTTGTTACTCGTGGCCACATTTATCCCATTTTATATCATATCCCACAGGGGAACAGAAGTATCGGCTATACCTTATTGGGGAGGACTTCCTATGTGGGTCATGGTATTGATCTTGGGAAGAGAAATTTTCGTCACAATGTTTAGGCAATGGGCCGCTAGAAGAAAAGTAGTTATCGCTGCGGGTATATCGGGTAAATACAAGGCTTTTTTGCAAAACTCTTTTTCGGGAGGACTTCTCTTGTGGTATCCTTTGCAGGATATAAGTCTGACTAGAGATTTATCTGCATGGTACTATCGAGTATGGATTGAATTTCATTCCATGTGGATTGGGTTGACGCTGGCGCTGGCACTATTATTTACCGTCTACTCCATGTTGGATTATCTGTGGAGTTACAGAAATTTGATTGGAGTGAAAGAGAGTGACTCAATCTAGAGTAATGAGCTCCGCAGTAGTTGCCGTAGGGAATGAATTACTTATCGGAAAGACTGTCGATACCAATGGATCCTGGCTGAGTGAAAAATTAACAGATTTGGGTGTTCCGGTCGCGGGCAGGTGGGTAACCGGGGATGATCCTGGCTCGATTCAAGACTGTATCAAAGATGCATTGGAGAAGGCCGACATTGTAATTGTAACCGGTGGATTGGGACCGACTAGTGATGACCTGACCAGGCCAGCAGTGGCAGATTTATACCGTCGCGAATTGATTGAAGACCCAGCATTGGTTCAGGGACTGCACGATAGATTTTCCGCTATGGGATATGGTTCTCTACCTCAGCGCAATCTCGTTCAGGCGAAAGTCCCAGAGGGAGCTATTGTCATTGACAATAAGGAAGGCACAGCTCCCGGCTTAATCATTGAAGATGCTGGGAGGGCAGTGATTCTGCTACCGGGCGTACCCCGTGAAATGAAATTGATATTTGATCTGAAAGTCAAAGAGTATATTAATGACCAGTTCAGATCACATCTAATACCCATTTTGGAAAAAACCTTTAACACCAGTGGAATTCCCGAATCTCTTTTAGCGGATGCGACGGCGAGACATATCGATAAATTTCCGCGAGATGTTTCCGTAGCTTTTCTGCCGGGATTGCAAGGTGTTTCACTTCGAATAACGACTCCGGACGCTGATGGTCAGGGGTTGGCAAGGCTTAGTCTTTGCGAAGA
>JBJKYO010000007.1:0-42173 GCA_045561015.1 Longimicrobiales bacterium
ACCTACAGTACCTGGTTTCTGTTTCACGAGGTCCACCGTAGCCGTAGAAATTTGTGAACAAGTTTCCGTCATTCCATAAGTTGACACTATTGGATAACCCAGACTCAGAGCCCTCTCCAACAAGGATTTATCTAATGGAGCTCCTCCTACAACTATCGCCTGCAAGGCTGCTGGAACCTTCTTGTTACCTCTGACCCTTATCAGGCCATGCAACATGGTCGGAACCACTGAAGTGTGACTAACCCGCCTCTCCTCTATCATCTCAATCAATATTTCCGTAGAAAAACCTTGGTCTACTAGAAGAGTCGATCCAGCCCAAGCAGCTCTATGGACTAAAGCCAAACCACCCACATGACCCAATGATAATGAAGCATACCACCTGTCCGCCTCACCTAAACCCAATCGAGATTTTATAGCAAAGGCGCTATGCTCTAAAGCGTCGTGGGTGATCGGAATGGTCTTGGGTCTCCCTTCAGTCCCCGAAGTCCAAAGTAAGGCTGCTGGAAAATTAGCAGATCTATCCCCTTGACCATCTTTGAACTCACTTGGATTCTTAGAAACCCAGATCCCCATAGATTCAGAAGGAATTAACGACTCAGACCGATCTTCGTAATTCCTCAGAAATGGATTGAATTGTTTTTCCAAAGATTTTGACACAAGAATGATCTGTGGATTTGCCTGGTCCAACACCCCGTCCGCTAGACCTAACCGTGGATTGACTGGAACTAGAGTTGACCCTGCTCGGAAAACTGAGTGAACCATTTCCACGGCTTCGACATTGACTTCACTAGCCAGTAACACATTAATACCTGGCCCGGCCCCAAGTGTTGTCAGCTGTGATGTTCTCTCTTCGACCACACTGTCCAATTCCTTATATGTCCAGTGGTTTTCTCCACATTCCAGAGCCAAACCATGAGGATTTTCCAGAGCCATCCTTCGGACAGTATCTATCAACCGACTAACAGCCCAAGGGATAAGGAAAACGCATAAAACCCTACCAGTCTAGCAGTCCTGGGTAATGCCAACATCAAAATTTGGGGATCACTTGAGTGCAAAATTATTCTCGTCGGAGAGACGGCAAATAAAAAAGCTAAGGAACTAAACAAAGAGGTTGATGGCCAATCAAATTCTGCTACCCCAATGTATGGAATAACTAACCCTAGAATCAGAAGTGACACATATTCTAGTCGACTACTTTTCAATCCCATACGAACCGCTAGAGTATTCTTCCCCGCTACTCTGTCGGTATCCATATCCCTCATATTGTTGGCGACTAAAATCATAGTTGTTAGTGCTCCGATTCCCATACCTGCCAAAACAGCGTCAATAGACAAAGTGTTCGTTTGAACCCAATAAGTCCCCCCAACTGCAATTGGTCCAAAAAATGTGAAAACGAAGATGTCACCTAACCCACTATAGGCCAGGGCAAACGGGCCTGCGGTATAACCCACCGCACATAGAATTGATACCAGACCGATTAATGCTATGACCCAACCCCCAACTTCAACTAGATAAATGCCAAATAAAAAAGCTGTTGCCAAAGATAGAATCATTGCCTGTTTCACTTTAATAGGACTAATCAGTCCAGCCTGGGAAACCCTTCTCGGGCCTATACGATCCTTATTGTCTGCACCTCTGACAAAATCATAGTAATCATTAGCTAAATTGGTTCCTATTTGTATTAAAACAGCTGCAATTAGAGTTGCTAGACTAGGATAAAGATCAAAAAATCCATCAGAAATAGTTAAACTGACACCGATCATTACTGGTGCTATGGAGGCTATCAGCGTTTTCGGCCTTATGGCCTCTATCCAAGTCAGAACAACTGACCCATTCATTACCAAGGCAACCAGGGAAATTTTCGGAAGTCTGGCTTTCGTTTTTCGAGATATGCATTCTTAGCTTCCTGGGCTTCCTCTGTCATGTAGAAAAGTAAGGTCGCATTGCCAGCTAGTTCCTGAAGACCAGCTTGACCGTCAACATCCGCATTGAAAGCCGATTTAAGCAATCTTATCGCGAGAGGACTTTTTTCTAGAATCTCTTGAGCCCAAATCCATCCTTCGGATTCTAGATCTTCTAGAGGTACAACCTTATTTACCATCCCCATCTCCAAAGCTTCTTCAGCACTATAGAAACGACACAGATACCATATTTCTCGAGCTTTTTTCTGACCGACCATACGGGCAAGAAACGATGCTCCAAAGCCACCATCGAAACTACCTACCTTGGGACCTGTCTGGCCGAACTTTGCTCCTGAAGCAGCCAGGGTAAGGTCACAAACGATATGCAACACATGACCCCCACCTATGGCGAATCCCGGTACCAAGCAGATGATCGGTTTGGGCATACTGCGCATATAGCGCTGTAGCTCCAACACATTAAGCCGAGGCACCCCATCTCCACCGACATATCCCGCATCCCCTCTTACCTTTTGATCGCCCCCTGAACAAAATGCATGGACGCCATCCTCTGAAGGTCCTTCACCGGTAAATAGCACAACACCAATTTCAGTGTCCTCACCTGCATCCTTGAATGCTTCCTGCAACTCCAATAAAGTCTCTGGCCTGAAGGCATTTCGGACTTCAGGCCGATTGATCGCAATCCGTGCCACTCCGTCAGCCTTTTTATAGGTGATATCGACATAATCCTTTACCGTATTCCAATGTGGCTCACTCATTTTGCCTTCCTAGCAAGTGTTTAATCAGTTATTAGTTTCCTTTGGACAGCTTGTTCTCTGATCATCAAACCTTAGAGTAGCTCGTCTATACTTTTATTAACCTCTAGCAGTATTTCTCGATGGCAATGCCAGTTCTGATCGCGATCGACTTGAATCTCTATGATCTTAGGCCCCTTTTCCATGATAAGCCCAGAAAAAACTTCAGCGAGTTGGTGTAAATCTGCTGCCTTTCTGTAAGGAATCCCATAAAGTTCAGCCGCCGCCTCAAATTCTAGTCCATGCGGAGTTGTAAAATAAGAAGTAAATTCTGGCTCATACTCCCGAATAGGCAGCTTATGAAAAATGCCACCCCCATCATTGTTGATGACCACAAGAAGGACATTAAGCTTATATTTTGCCATCGCTAACAGGCCATTCATGTCATGACAAAATGCTATATCCCCCAAGATTGCTACTACTGAACTATCACATTCCTCTTCTGAGAAAGTCTGATCCCTAACTCTGCTCATACCAGCCCCAGCTATCCCTGCAACGGTAGAAACAATCCCATCAATACCACTCGCCCCTCTATTACCATAAACAGTCAAGTTATCTTGCCTGTCTGGCCCAAAAACGTCCAGATCTCTGATCGGCATGGAATTGGACACGAACAAGGGGGCCTTGGGTGGGACCATCTCTCCAATTAGCCTAATAATATTGCCTTCGAAAAATCGCTCTGAGTTAGCCTCTAAAACACCTTCTATCAACTTGTCAAATTTTTGCCATTCTTCTTTCCAATCTGAGAAAACCCTTTCTTCTTTAAGTAAATCATTCAACGCTCTGATGAGAGATTCTTCTTCGGCAGCAACATAGTGCGAAGAAACTGCCAGATGATCATCCCAATTACTCCCTCCCGAAATAACCAATTGAGAAACATCCCTACACTCTTGAAGAAATCCACAAACGGCTTCCGATACCGGGGCACTCCCTATTCTCACGATCAAATCAGGCCTTAACAATTGTCTTAATCCAGAATGACCGCAGATTAGATGAGACCTTTTGATTTTTAGACCTTCTCCATTCGGATTAAATCGCACTCCAGAAAGAGGATCGGCGATGATGGGGAAACCCGTTTTGTTTGAAAAATCATTGAGTTGTTTGGCTAGACCCCCAATTTTCAAGCCACCCCCAGCAATAATCAGACCTCTTTCAGATCCTTCGACCACTTCTTTTATCTTTACTGTCTCAGTGTGAGAAATTGAGACTTCGGTTGGTGAAATATTGACCAAAGGCCTCCCTTTAGAACGACCGCACTGACCCAACAAACCCAGAGGCTTCTGGACTTTAGAAAATTCGACTTCTGGCTCTTGAGGTTCCAAAGGCTTTTCAAAAGCTAGATTAACGTGGACTGGACCAGAATAGGGATTCTGAGTCCCCCAAAAAGCTCTGCAGGCAATATTTCGGATTCTCTCTAAATCACGCCATACAGGCTCCCCTATTTCAAAACATTGTTTCACATATGACCCATAGAGATTTACCTGATCGATTGTTTGATTAGAGTCAGTACCTCTCAGCAAAGCTGGTCGATCCGCAGTCAGCAATAAAAGGGGTGTTCCACTTTGATGCGCTTCGATAACCGCAGGAAGCAAGTTTGCTGCAGCTGTACCTGACGTAGTAATCACAGCGCATGGAAGTCTGGAATATTTGCCAACCCCTAATGCAAAAAAGCCAGCAGAACGCTCGTCTAGGTGGGTCCACATTTTAAACCTATCGTCCCTAGCACAGGCCATTACCAGCGGAGTAGACCTTGAGCCCGGAGCTAAGGCTATATTGCTGACACCTAGTCTAGCTAATTCATCAACAAAAGCTCTAGACCAAACTGTGGTAAGACTTGAATTATCCATGACTTAAAAAAAGGCTCCGGTGTTGTTTTCCGAAAGTGCTTTAGTTACTGGAGTGAACTTTACTCCAGTCTCTTCCCATTCTGAGGTAGCATCAGAACCAGCTACAATTCCTGCTCCAGCAAACAATCTCCATTCCTTTCCAGTAACTACAGCACAACGAAGAGCAGGAACAAACATTGCATCTCCATCGGTATCAAACCAACCCACTGGACCTGCATACCAGCCTCTTTCAAAGGGCTCCTCTTTTTCAATGAAATCGAGTGCTTTCTGCCTGGGGAGTCCACAAACAGCGGGAGTGGGATGTAACGTTTGCAATACCTCTATTGCATCTATCCCTTCGCGAAGCTTCGCTTTGATTTCTGTTTCCAAATGTTGCATCTCACCTAGAGTCAGTACGTGGGGTGACACCTGAGCATCAACATCATCGACTAACGTGCCTAGGCGGGTCAATATGTCATCCCGAGTTATACAGTGCTCTATCCCATCCTTAGTGCTTCCCAACAAACTCTCCGCAAGGGTCTGTTGTTCTTTTTTATCGTGACCTCGACCTGCAGTTCCTGCCACAGCAGTGGCTTGAAATTGTCCCTTTGAAACATCAGTAACTATCTCAGGAGCAGCTCCTAAAAAACAAGAATCTCTAGAAGTTCTAATCAAAAAGACATGGCTACCTGGATTAGCTTTCCAGAGTTTGTTAACTATATCCACAGGATCTACAAATTCATTGAACCTTAGGTCCTGGGTGCGAGCCAGCACAACCTTGGAAAGAAGTCCTCCATCTATATTCTCCAATGCATTTTCAATCATAGATTCCCAAATTGTTCTGTCAAAATCCTCCTTGTTGTGAAGATCACTCCCATTCTTCATGACTTCGTTTTGCTTACATTTTTTTCTCAATAATCCACAGACCCTCTCCGTCTTCTCAAAGAGTTCCTCACGTACCTGTTCTAGATCTATAGAATCACGCCTTAGGATGGCGTGACCTTTCAAGCGTGCGGACTGCCTGCTGCCACCTTCGAGTTCAAATTCTGGTAAATGAAACAGTCCTGCTGGGAAACCTTTCCAAACTCCTTCGGGCGCATGATCAGGTCCAAAAGAAAAGCCTCCATAAAACCTCATCGGACGAGAACTGCTATCGGTCGAGTCCAATAGATTTTGTGCCTGACTGCGAATTTCACTGAATCTATCTCCACTGGAATCAGAGCTTTCATAGGACAATGTCTGTAAACATCCCGAGTGTGCAATCCAGCCATCACCTTTTGTCCAGAGTCCAGATTTTTCTGACTGGCTATACTTAAGAAACCCTATAGGGTCAACGCCTACAGCATTGACTGTAACCGAAACAATGGTAGCACTTTTTGTTTGGGTAGTTTTTAAGTTTGGCATGAATCCCTAACTTGCAATCAGATTAGAGTTTTAGTTTTAATGATTCATTCAGATTACAATAACAGACGCCAATATATGAGAAACCTGGCTATAACCAAGAGAAGGGTCGATCATGTGTCAAGAAACCTTCCTCTTAAACACATCAACGTAGCACTGATTTAAATCATGACTCCACCTAAGCCTAACATCGATATACCTCACCCAAAAGTGGGACTTTTCGTTTCTTGTATTGTGGACGTGCTTTACCCAAAAATCGGCCTGGCCACCGAAAAATTGTTGGTCAGCCAAGGTGTTGAAGTTGTGTTTCCACAAGAGCAAACCTGTTGTGGTCAACCAGCCTTTAATGCAGGACAACAAAAGGATTCTCTCGCGCTGGCCAAAAACTTCTTAAATACCTTTGCGCCTATGATTGAAGAGGGAGAAATATCATCTATCGTGGTCCCTTCGGGAAGCTGCGCAGCAATGATCAAGCATTCCTATGCCGTCATAATCGAGAAGTACCCCTCAGAAGAATTGATTCGCCAGCATCAGGTTATAGAACACAACACCTATGAACTTAGCGAGTATCTAGTAGAAGTGCTGGGAGTCGGAATTACTCCCTCCCATAGACCTCTTGAAAATGTAGCTTACCATCCTTGTTGCCATCTTCTCAGAGATCTAAAGATAGATCAACAACCTCGCCACCTCTTGGAAAAATTGACCAACAATCAGCTACTCAGCCTTCCTGAAGCTGAAACATGTTGTGGTTTTGGAGGTTTATTCTCTCTGTGGAATGAAGAAATAAGCGTAGAAATGGGGCTTAGAAAGGTGAGGAACCTCAAAGCCTGTGGCGCCGAAATAGTGGCGGTAAGCGATGCTGGGTGTATGGCCCACCTTAATGGAATCTTAATCAAGGAAGGCCATTCTTGCCGGGCCATACACATTGCTGAACTCATAGCCGACAACGGGTTAGATTAAATGTCTATAGATATTGACGCTCCATATAAATCAAGGATTCGAGAAGCTCTCTCCGACTCGAATGTCCGCGGGGCAGTCAATCGTGCCATGAGTCAACTTGCTGATCGAAGAGAAAAAGCTGTTGCTGCTATTGATAACGACACTATGCGGGATGAAGCACGTGAAATCCGTGAACACTCAATACGCAATCTTCCCAAACTGTTGAGAGAATTAGAGGTCAACCTGACTCGTAACGGTTGCAAAGTTCACTGGGCTAATACGGATATTGAGGCCAATCACATCGTAAAGACTATTGCCCAAACTTCTGGCACCAAAACTGCCATTAAGTCAAAATCTATGGTTACTGAAGAAATCCATCTTAACAACGCACTCCAGGAAATAGGAGTTGAAGTCGTAGAGACAGATCTAGGCGAGTATATCATACAACTTGCTAACGAACCGCCTAGCCATATAGTGGCCCCAGTAATCCACAAACGTGCAGAAGACATCTCCAAGCTGTTTCAAAAGGAGTTAGGCATGGAGCCTACCTTGGATCCTGCAATCATGTGCGAAGCGGCCAGAGAAGAGCTTCGCAAATATTTCCTTAAGGCTGACATGGGTATTAGCGGATGCAACTTTGCCATAGCAGAAACAGGTACTCTCTGTATCATTACTAATGAAGGAAATGGACGGATGGTAAGTTCCCTGCCTCCTGTTCATGTTATTATCGCAGGAATAGAGAAAGTTGTTTCTAGAGTGGAGGATGCAGTCCTCCTTTGGCAGGCTGCTACTAGAAATGCTACGGGCCAGGATGCGTCAGTTTATTTCTCCATGACAAGCGGCCCAAAAAAAGAAGATCACGCCGATGGTCCGAAAGAGGTTCACGTCATATTAGTCGATAATGCACGAACAAACGTCATGGAGAAAGGATACGCAGACGCATTGATGTGTATCCGATGCGGAGCCTGTATGGATGTCTGTCCAGTATATCGTGAAATAGGAGGGCACGCTTATGGAAGAACTGCTTACCCTGGACCTATTGGATCGATTTTAACCCCATTAATGAATGAGAACCTAAACGTGGGTAAGGATCTCCCTTTTGCGAGTTCCCTTTGCGGAGCCTGCAGAGATGCCTGTCCTGTAAAAATTGACTTGCCACGTTTGCTCCTGGAACTTCGTAACGATTTATCGGAACAAAAAATTACCAATCCTTTTCAAACATTCTTGGTTAAAAGCTTCACTTCCCTCTTGAAAAGTCCCAAGCGGTATCTGACTATGACCAAAATTGCAACGCTAATAAGTAAGCTTTCTGGAACCAAAACAAATACATTTGCCAGTCTGCCTAGCCCATTCAATCGATGGACGAGGTCAAGGGTGTTACAAAAGCCTTCAGCCAAAACTTTTAGAGAGATCCGGGAAGAATCTCACAAGCAACTAAAGCACAAAGATCAGGAGATGGGTTGATGACGCTTGAAACAACTGATGTGCAATCCTTATCTCGAATAGCTCGAAAGAGCATACTGGATAAGTTGGAAAAAACTTTGAATAGACCTCAGGACCCCTTTAAAGTTAGTGAAACTATGGGTGTAAGGAGGCCTCATCTGACTCCTGTTACCCAAGTCGAAGAAAATTCCCCAGAACAGCTAGCCATACTGTTTGGCGAGCAACTTAAAGCTGTATCTGGAAGCTATCATATAGTCAGAGAGGGAGAAGGAGTCGCTGACGCTGTCTTGAGACACATAAGTCAGATCCACAAGTATGAAAACAACCCAGAATGCAAGAACAAAATTCTTTCTTGGAATCCGGACGTACTCAATGTCAGTGATCTCTCAGAAACCCTAGAGAGAAACAACGTCGAACTGGTGATTCCTAACGATCTACATGAAGAACAATGTCGAACAGAAGCTTCCAGCATTAGAGTAGGAATAACGGGTGTAGAGGCAGCCATGGCAACTACTGGAACTGTATCTTTAGGCAACGGCCCTGGTATGAATCGAGCAGCTAGCCTTCTGCCTTTGCACCATATTCTTTTAGTTCCACAGGAACGATTATACCAAAATGTGGAGTCTTGGTTCGAAGAATTGAGAAAACAGAAAAGAATTCGAGAAGTTCTATGCGACAGATCTCAATTGTCTTTAGTTACTGGACCCAGCAAATCTGCCGACATAGAACTTACTCTTACCCTTGGAGTCCACGGACCTAGGACAGTGCATGCAATCATCTACAGAGCGCCTTATTGAGGTTAATTTCGATGACACCCAAACATTTCATTAGATTGAGCCCGCTTCTCAGTTTTTTTCTGACAGCAACCTTGTATTCCCAGTCCTTGCCACCTGCTTCAGACATCTATGTGGGAAATCTTTCTGTATTTGATGGACTATACTATCTGGATGAGTTGGAAAATATTACAAACAGAAGAAACGTGTACGATAACCAGCCTTCATTTACACCCGATAGTCGCTCCATCCTCTATACAGCTTCTTACGGTGATCAAACCGAAATACACAGGTATTATTTAGCCTCTGGAAGGACAACCAGAATTACTCGAACTGCCGAGAGTGAATACTCTCCTAGTTCTATTCCAGGCGACAGGGCTCTATCAGTTGTTAGGGTCGAACAAGATGCCAATCAACGACTTTGGCGTTTCACGATGGAAGGAATGGATCAAGACCTGCTACTACCAAACATTGCACCAGTCGGATATCACGAATGGGCGAATCCTGAGACAGTTCTATTGTTTGTTCTGGGAAGTCCCCCAACACTACAAACGGCTAACGTTCTTACTGAAAATTCAGAAGTGTTAGCGGAAAACATTGGTCGAATTCTGAAAAAAATACCAAATCGTGATGCATGGAGTTTTGTCCAAAAAACCGACCAAAATGAAGGTTGGATCTCTTCTGTTACGACAGAATCTGGCCAGATAGAACCTCTTGTTAGAACATTGAATGAAGACGGTTTCCATGCCTGGACTTCTGAGGGTGTTTTATTGGGAAGCCAAGGAAAAGAGCTCTATCAATGGAATCCATCTCTAGAAGACAATTGGAGGAAAATAGCCGACCTAAGTTATTTGAGCGGTCCAATAAGTCGAATAGCAATTAGCCCAAATAGCAGCACTATAGCTGTCGTTGTAGACGCAGTACCTTAGCCACAAAAACTGTCCGCTCTCACAACTACTAGATCGTTTAGCCAATATTTCGGAGAGCTCTTCTTACTAGATTCTGCATAAGTGGAATCTTAAAATGGTTCTTGTTCAACGCCTGTGCTCCAGAAGTAGAAATTTCTGCCGCCAGGTCTCGAGATTGCTTACCGTTGGGCTTGCCCCTCATGGCATCTTCGACAGTCCTAAGTCGACGAGGTACACATTGAACACCTCCACAAGCCATTCGTAAATCGTTGATGATCCCTTCTTCTGCATCAAAAACTCCCGCAATATTTACAAGCGCAAAATCCCAACTATTTCGATCTGTCACCTTTTCAAAATAGAAGGATTTCTCTGCCCAATCATTAGGAATACGAATAGTCGTTAACAAATCTCCTGGTTCCATCACCGTCATTCGTGTCAAGTCCACACCGGGGTCCATAAAAAAATCTTCAGCTGCTATAATACGTTCCCCTTCCGTATTCATCACAACCATTTCGGCGTCAAGCACCACCAGCGCGGGTGCCGTATCGGAAGGAGTAACCGCCATACATCGGTTGGCACCGAACAGTGCGTGTTCTCGATTTAATGCATCGGGACCACTTGCATAACAAGTGTTGCCTTCTGCTCTATAGCAATTCAGTCCGTATCGATAATACCAACATCTTGTATCCTGACACAGGTTGCCACCCAAGGTTGCAGCATTGCGAATCTGTGGACTGGCCACTTTGCTGGCCGCCTCGGCCAACACACCAAATTTCTTTTTGATCAAAGGATTTCGCTCTATTTCAGTTAGCGTATTCATAGCCCCAATTTCCAAAACACCGTCGCTTTCGCGAACTCCCGTAAGCTCTCTCACACCAGCTATGTCAATGATCACTTCTGGGCTTTTACCTCTATTCTTAAACCAGTCCAGGCTATCATATCCTCCTGCTAAAATCCAACTTTTTTCACCGAAGCGATCTAGCAATGCCACCACGTTGTCTAGATCGGAAGGCTGATAAAGTTCAAACCCTGAAATGGTGTCTTTCAGCATGGCAGTTCCCTCACTGAGTGTTGACTTGTAACGGACGATGGGACTGCTCCTGTCCAACAGCAGCATTTACAATCATATCAGCAACCACTGGAGTCCTATTGAAGTAATATCCACCTAATGCGTCAGAGATCGCGCATAAAAGAGCAGCAGTTGCACATCCCATCAATGGTTCTCCGATTCCTTTAGCTCCTACCGGGTTCTGAGGGTCCGAAATGTTGACTGCATCCCATCCTATTTCCGATGGGACATCCAAATAAGACGGTGGTTTTGCTTGATAGAAACCGACACTTCCAGGTATGCCCCAATGACTGTCATAGAAATGGCGCTCTGTGCAGGCCATTCCAAAGCCCATGACAGCACCACTCTTGACTTGAGCCGCTAAACCCTGCGGATGAAGAACCGTCCCACAATCCGCAACTCCCAAATAATCAATTATCTTGATTGCCCCCGTTTCAATGTCCAATTCAATTTTGATGAAACCAGCTGCTAAAGCTGGAACTGTTCCAGTTCGCTCCAAGTTGTCGCGAGCCACGCCTATCAAACCAGTCCCTGCCAAGCCCTTTACAGCTCTCACAGTCATCTCGTTCAAATCATCTTCAGCCACTTCCTCACCGCTATACCTCCCTCCAACCTCAATTGCTCTGGTAGCCAACTCTCCATAACTCATGCGAAGGCTAGAATCTCTCTTGTTCACTACTGTTTCATCCTCGATGTCATAGTCTGTTGATAAACCACCCAGACTCATAGCCGCCAACTCTTTCAATTTCTGTAACGCATCCATTGCTGCGACATAATTAGTCCGAGTCATGGTGAAAGAGGTGTTGCTTCCGAATTGACCATTATTCCATGGCAGATGCTTGGAAGAATCTCCCCTGACCACTTCACAATTCTCCCACTGATAACCCAAAACGTCCGCTGCAACTCGAGAAGTTGAGGCGTACGAATAGGTACCTAGATTCCCTACCCCAGTGTGTATACAGAGCTTTCCATCTGGCAAAATTCTCACTAAACCGTCAAAGCCACTGGAGCCAGCGGAATGGTAAGCCTGACCAACTCCTATTCCAATGATTTTAGAACCATTCCGCATACCACTTTCTAGCTTTTTTTCATCCCATCCAAATTTTGCAGCGCCTTTATCCAAAGCTTCTCTCAAGTGTGCACTGGTAACGGGACTCTGGCTCTCTCCATACACAGAATTACTATCTGGCGCATTCAGCCGCCTGATTTGAACCACGTCAAGCCCCAATTGCTTAGCCGCTTTGTCAATCAACGGTTCTATCGCTGCCGCAATTTGGTTCTGTCCTGGACCTCTCTGGGCACTTCGCGGGGGGGTGTTGGTTAAAATCGAAATACCCCGATATCTCATGGCTAAGGGTGTGTATACTAAGGACACAGCATCCGCCGCACTTCCCATATCTCCAAAACCTGTATTGGGTCCATTTTCTTGAACGATATAAAGATCAATAGCAACAATTCGTCCATCGTCACGAAACGCCATTTTCACCCTTCCCTGAAAGCCAGTTCGAGCAGCTCCTAAGAAATATTCTTCAGCTCTGCTGACTCTCATCAAAACTGGCCTGTTAGTTTTTTTGGATAAATGTGCGGGAATAGCCATGAGTGGATAGGCGCTCCCTTTAGATCCAAATCCCCCGCCACAGTAATGACCGACGAAAACCAAGTCCTCTGGTTCAATACCTATGTATCTGGCTAATCCTGGTACCACTATAGCCTGACTTTGACTTGAGCCATAAACATGGCATTTACCATTTTGCCAGAATGCCATGGCTGACCGAGGTTCCATAGAATGATGCGCATTGCTGGCCGTGACAAAACTCTCGTCCAGAATCAGGGAAGCATTTTCAGACTCTTTCCCTAGATCACCGTATGACCATTCAACCCCTGGACGACCAATAGGTAGTTCTCCTTCTTTCACCCGCAAAAAATCTTCTTCTTCCCACTTAATCTCTTGGACCCCTGCACCCCTGACTATGGTATTGCCCTCTAATCTGGCATTAGGTCCTTCAGGCTTAAGACTTTCCAGCGGATCTAAACAAAAAGGCAGGGGCTCTAGGTCGACCTCAATACGGTCGATTGCATTTTGTGCAATCTCTTCACTAACAGCAGCTACAGCTAATATCGGTTCTCCAACAAAGTGTGGCTCGTTAGTCAATATATTGTTAGCAGGTCCAGGAGTTTCAGGAACCTCGTCAGCTGTCAGGATAGCCACAACCCCTTCCATTCGAAGGGCCTCAGAAGCGTCGATACTCCTGACCCTGGCGTGAGGCATAGGACTTTTCAAGAGCCCGCAAAAAAGCATGCCATCCATTCTGAAATCTTCCGCATATTTAGCTCTTCCTGTTACCTTGCTATAGATATCGCTCGGTATGAAATCGCTACCAATCGCCTTAGCCACGGTTCATCTCCTTAGCTGCAGACATGACACCGTTGAGGTAGTGGTCGTAGGCTCCACAGCGGCAGAGATTCCCTGCTAAAGCTTCCCGTGCCTCTTCTCTTGTGGGATTCGGATTCTCATTAAGTAAAGCGACGGCCGACATGATTTGTCCAGGAGTGCAAAAACCGCACTGTGGAGCTAATTCTCTAACAAAAGCAGTCTGTACTGGATGCAACTCACCACTTGAATCCTCTAAACCTTCGACGGTGGTTACCGATCGATTCCTAACCCTATGTGTCAAAGTCGAACACGCATAGTGATTAACGTCATCAATTAACACTGTACATGCACCGCACTCACCACGATCACAACCAAGCTTAGTGCCGGTCAGGCCCAATTTATATCGAAGTGTCATTACCAATGTTTCATTGGGGAGAACATCTACCCTGCGAACTTGGCCATTCACGTTAAGTGAGATCAATCTCTCAACTGATCCTGGAGACCCTAGAGCCCTAATCTGGCCATTCACCATATAGGGAATGCCGGAAATAGCCACCCCAGATGCAATTATTCCTTTTATGAAATCTCTGCGAGAATATTTTCCGATCAAGGAAATTCCTTCTAGGGTATCATTGAGATCCACACCCTGGATCGAATCAACCATCCGTGACCCATCGGACTCGCATATATCGGTACTTTTTGCCATGATCGCCTCAAGTTATTACTCAAGCAGAACGATGTTCATTCTCTAAAAAGGCCTATCACCCTTTACTGTTACCCTATAGCCTGAACGAACTTCGGGCCAGTAGTCCCACATAGCCAAGTGCTGTGTGCATCGATTATCCCAGAAAGCAATAGAATTCTCTTCCCAATGGAATCGACACTGAAATTCAGGCTTCTTGACATGATCAAACAAGAACCTCAAAAGCAAATCGCTTTCGGTTTCTTCTAATCCTATAATATGACTGGTAAAGATCTCATTTACAAAAAGCCCCTTTCTTCCAGTCTCAGGATGGGTACGAATCACAGGGTGTTCTGATTTTGGATACTCTTTCCCACCATCATCTCGACCAATCTTACGATTGACACTTGTGTAGTAGGGAGCACCATCATGGCTCGCGGTAAGGGTACTCAAAAAATCTCTCATCGGTTCAGACAAGGCTTCATACGCAGCGTACATGCTGGCAAACAAAGTGTCTCCACCGCGCTTGGGAACTTCAAAAATTCTAAGGATTGAACCCATCGGTGGTTCATCACTGCAAGAAACGTCGGAGTGCCAACGCTCACCGGCTATTCGTTTAGATGACTCATCAGCGTGAATAATCATCACTTCTGGATGGTCTTCAAGGCCAGGATCATTGGGGTGCGCCACCAATTCGCCGAAACGTTTCCCGAGTTCTTTTTGGTTTTCTACAGTGATATCTTGATCCCGAAAGAAAATCACCTGATGGTCGTACAGTGCCTTCCTCAATTCTTCAAAACCATCTTCACTCAAATCTTCCCTGAGGTCAATGTTCTCTATCTCGGCACCAATAACTGGTGTCAGTGGAATGGTAGTCATACCTGAATCGTTTTTATCGCTCATACTCTATTCAATTCTAGGGTGTCGTTAATGGTGTGAAAAAGAATAGCAATAGTGGTATATTAAGGGTTGCAATCAACCTCGTCTATAATGATTTAAACACCAGTGCCTAACGATAGGATTGACTGCCAAGTCATCCCAATCAGTCATGTGCAGAGTGAGCTTTACAGTCAAAACCCACCACAAATATCTCATGAAAGGCCATACTGTAGCTCAATAGTCAAAACCCACCCAACATATAATTCGAACCCTCTTCTAAGAAAAGTAATTCCAAAGCCTTGACTCTTTCGACAGAAACCCGCCATTTTGTATGGGTAATATGAAAACAGTTTATAATGGTAGGTAGTGATCTAGTATCATAAGTGAAATGTATTGATACGGGAGCCTGCAAGGCTACCCGTTTTTTTATCGTGGCGAATGCCATGTACCTAGCGCGGGGGTGAGTACCGCGAGAGTCAACTGGTTAGATGGCTTCAAAGTTGAGATCATCTGAACCAGGAGCAAAACAGTGGAGTAGGAAATGAGTAAAGGAACAGTAAAGTGGTTTAACGACCAGAAAGGCTTCGGATTTATCACACCAGAAGATGGTAGCAGAGACCTCTTCGTACACCATAGTGCTATCCAAAGTGATGGTTTCCGGTCGCTTAGTGAAGGAGAGACGGTTGAATTTGACGTGGTTGAAGGGGAAAAAGGCCCAGCAGCTGATAACGTCAGAAAGGCCTCTTAATTAACCCACTTCATTAGGTAATCCAAACACTTGACTGGTAGGATTCTTCTGCGTTTTATCAAGTCGAAATACCTTTTGATCTAATAGTAGAAATTCCCTCGTAACTACTTGGGGGAAACACTAAGTAGCAGAAAAGCATCTTTGCGGGCGCAGTACTATGTGTGCTGGCCCGCAGAGATGCCAAAACTTCGCCTGGTCACCTTAGTTTCTGCTTTAGAAAATGTCGAGGTCCTGCGCTGATACCACTCTCCCAGAGTACCCAGCACCTGCAATTTCATCTACAAGATTGTCTGGAACACCCCAAAGCAACTGATGGTATAGCACCAGCACTCCGGGATTTGACTGCTGTACTAACTGTGCCAACTCCACACTCGAAGTGTGATAACTACGATGATATCTTTGCCACTCGGGAGGTCTACTCTCTAGACCAACTGGAGAATAAACTTCATGAATCAATACATCACAATGGTCGCAAGCTTCGAAAATTGCTGGACTAGGAGCAGCATCACCAGAAATAACTATTACTTTGTCTGGAGTTTCAAATTTATACCCGTAAGCGGTCGGCCAACTTCCATGTTCGACGGGAATCGCAAAAACTCTAACTAATTCATCAGAATAAATTAGCCCCGGCTCCTCAATTTCATAAGTCTCAGCCTTATAACCTTCAGCGGAAGATTGAGGTTCAAGTCCAAACAGGCGCATATAAATATCCTCAGACCATGCTTCCTCGAGATGTTCTGTCATACGTTTTGTTCCTGGCGGCCCATAAACTGCTAATGGTTCTGCTCGACCCAAAACCCAAGGAGAAAACATCAGGTCAGGAAGTCCCAGGGTGTGATCAGAATGAAGGTGAGTAATGAATACCTTGTTAAGGTTTTGTGCTCTAAATGATTCTAGCCCTTTTAGGCGAGCTCCCTCTGCTCTCCGCACAACCCCAGGACCCGCATCTATGAGATAGATTTGCTGATCCACAACTATCGCTGTAGCTGGACCAGACTGATTTGGAGTAGGATTCGGATTGCCTGTACCTAGCATCACGACTTGGGTCCGTCCCTGCAGACCACTTGCAGGTTTGACGACTAAAAAGAGTTGGCTCCAAATCAATAATGATAAAGTACAAAACATTAGGAACATCTCGGAACGTCTCATCAAATAATCTCCATCATCCATTGAATTAAGAGTTGATTCGCTGGACAAATACATCCATTGACTACTCTCTAGGAATTTCACCCATCAGTTTTTACCATTACCACTTTAGTTGCAAAAACTCAATAGTACCTATAATCCAGTTGTGGGCTATCTCAGTTTGGCTTTGGAGAAGTTCCTTCTAGGATCGTTGCTGTTGTGATTCTATCCAGTTCAGGAAATTCTTCTTCGAAGTACTCTTGTCCACGAGCAATCGCCATAGCCTGGTAAACCCCTTCTCCCCTTGGAGGTCCATCGCCATAACCTGCATATAAATTTTCTACTACCTCAATCCCCTCCAATATTTCCCCGAACGGGACAAATGATTCATCAAGACTCGAATTATCCTTATAGTTTACAAAAATCTGAGTCGTCCTACTGTTTGGACCGCTTCGTGCAAAAGACAACCTCCCCTTCGTATTTGATTTAAAAGGAGGATCATCTGGTAGTAACTCCTTTTGCCAGACAAAGTTCACGTAGGGATCGTCATGAATACCCCATCCAGCAGTAAAATCCTCCAGGACACGGTGGAACCGAACTCCATTATACCAACCCTGCTTCACCAAATTGTAGAAACGGGCCGAACCTAAAGGTGCCCAATCTGAATAAACTTCCACTACAAAATCGCCCTTTGTAGTAGTGAACCGAGCCTTGAAATAATCAGGGGAATCTTCTCTGAATCGACTCACATATAGTAAAGGATTCAAATTAGATTCTCCCGACTCAACGTCGTCTGATCCAGAGCTACAACTAGCGATGATTCCTAGTAGCAAAATCGAACTCACATTTCGAATCGCTGGGATCAAACAATTCATATTCATGCCCCCTTTTATCATTCATTTGATGGCGCTTGATCTATACCGCTAGATTTGACCCTTGCCCTCCTGTCCCCCCCTTCTATTCTATTTACTAGAATATCCGTCGACATTTATAACACGAGTCATCAAGAATATGAAACTAATGAGTTTTTTCTTCGCGTTGTTAGTATTAACTGGCCTAGCTATTTCCAGTCCTATTCAAGGACAGGGTTACGGTAGCTCCTTGGGCATAAGTTCTGGAAGTGTACTAATATCTCAACCAAACAACAGAATCACTCCAGGGATCGTGTACGTCTATCAAAAAAACTCGACAGGATGGCAAGAATCGTCACGAATAAGATCTTCAAATCCATTCGCAGGCGACGGATTCGGCTCCACGATTGAAGCCACTGAGAAAATGGTCGCAATAAGCTCCATTTCTTCCGAAACCAATACTGTGTATGTCTTTGAGAAGTCCACATCAGGAACGTGGGATGAAATCGATCAGCTGAACATTGAAGCATTGTCTCCGACCGCCAACTTTGGTAAAGCGATATCTATCGATGGCGACATTATGGCGATCGGTGCTCCAGGACCAGTAATTTCACGTCGTAATCCTCAAGCTGCTGAGATAGGCGCTGTTTATATTTTTTCTAAAAGGAATGACAGCTGGGTACAGACTGCCCAACTGCTTGGCCGTCTTACCGGCGATGGATTCGGCTCCACGATTGCGATAGAAGGAAACAGTATTTTTGTTGGTGCGCCGTATGAAGAAGACACTGGGGTAGTGCATGAATTCTTTAAAACCTCCGAAGACTGGGAAAAACAGCGCGAGTTCAGGCTACCTAATGGCAATAGCAATGATAATTTTGGAAGTTCTGTAGTCTTAAGAAAGAATCAATTACTCGTTTCTGCACCTGGTTACAATTTGGGTGAAGGATCAGTGTTTACATTCACATTGGACAGTGCAACCAGCCCAGTTGTCAAAAGGATCTTACCGTTTGAAGGTTTTCATCAAAATGGTTTTGGCACTTCCTTAGTTGACTCCGAAGATGGCCTTTGGGTTGGATCACCTAACGTAGAAGACCGACAGGGATTAGCATACATCTTTGGAGGTGATAACACTGAGGAATGGTCTTCAGTAAAAAGTCTAATGGCGGATCACCCTAGACCTGGAGACGTTTTTGGAACTGAACTGGCCGCTGCCAAAAACATCGTAGTAGTCGGTTCCACGGGAGCGGACTACCGAACCGGCAGTGTTAGTGTATTCGAATACGTGGACCAGCATTGGAGCCAAACAGGACATCTTATGGGTGAAGTTGAAGGGTTCACAGCAGTAAGCGGAGAAAAGATAGAGTGTTCCAGTGGTAAGGCTTCGACGTTCGAATGTGGAGATTTCGACCTGTTATCGTTCATGCCGATTGGCGACATGGCACCTCGTGGAGTAACAGTCAACGACGTGTGGGGTTGGACCGATCCTGAAACCAAGAAGGAATATGCTCTGGTAGGCCGAAGAGATGGGTCGGCTTTCATCGACATCAGTGATCCCTCTCATCCTCGCTATCTAGGAGAGCTTCTAAGAACTGAAGGTTCCAATCCAAGCACCTGGACAGATATCAAAGTTTACAAAAATCATGCATTTATCGTGGCGGACGGCGCTGGAGCACATGGAATTCAGATTTTTGATCTAACAAGGTTAAGAGGAGTGCAAGAACCAGAAACATTTGAAGCCACAGCCCATTATGATCAGATAGCAAGCGCTCACAACATAGTCATCAATGAAGAGTCTGGATTTGCATATAGTGTAGGGAATAGTTCAGGAGGCCAGACCTGTGGTGGTGGATTGCACATCTTGAACATTCAAGAACCGACTAGACCAATATTTGCTGGATGTTTTTCTGATTCTGAAACTGGGCGAGCGGGCACAGGATACACTCACGACGCCCAATGTGTCACCTACAGAGGACCAGATGAAGAACATAGGAACAAGGAAATCTGTTTCAACGCGAATGAAACAGCACTTAGCATCGGCGACGTTACCAACCCCGCTGATCCAATAGCCCTCTCGAGAGCTAGTTATCCTAACGTTGCTTATGCTCATCAGGGATGGCTTACTGAAGATCAAGCATACTATTTCATGAATGATGAACTCGACGAACTTTCTGGACAGCCCAAAACACGCACTCTGATTTGGGATGTCTCAGATTTGGACGACCCACAGTTAGTCAAAGAACATTTTGGGACGCAAGAGGCTAGTGACCACAACCTCTACATTCGTGGCAACACTATGTACCAGTCCAACTATCAGAGTGGTTTGCGGGTCCTGGACATTAGTGACCCTGAAAATCCCAGAGAAACGGGTTTCTTTGACACTGTACCTTACGGTGATAATTCTGCAGGAATGGGAGGGTCTTGGAGTAATTACCCGTTTTTTGAAAGCGGTGTAGTGATAGTTACAAGTGGTAGCGAAGGATTATTTCTATTAAGAAAACAACAACCGATTACGTGATATCTCTCATCCACAAACGATGACCTCAATAATTTCAACAAGAAAACTCGCTTGCATAATGCTGGCCCTGTACCAGCTGGGCTGTACCACACTGGGATCTCCAAGCAAAAGGGATGCCTTATCTGAACAACAAATAAAGGGAACCAGTACCAATAGTTTTCTTCGTGCCATTGATCCCTTTCCCGTCCTAGACAAAAGAGGCAATCGATATCACACGGTTTTCTCTGGAGGATTCAACGTCCCCAGGCCTCAGTTCGTGGACATCGATGACGACAAAGACCTGGATCTTTTCCTTCAAGAACGAACGAACGAACTAATCTTCTTTGAAAACGTCGGTAGCCCAACGAAGTCAGACTATATCTGGAAAACTGATCAATACGAAAACCTACCCATTGGTGAATGGAGCCGCTTTATTGATTTCGACCGTGATGGAGATCTCGATTTATTCGCTGAAGAACCCTTCAGTTACATAAAATATTTTCTCAACAATGGAACAGCAGCTTTACCAAGTTTTGTCGCAGTAAATGACTCGGTACGGGATATTCAGGGAGAACCTGTTTTCGCCGACAGACAGAACATCCCTAGCATAAATGATCTTGACTGTGATGGAAACTGGGATTTATTCCTAGGAAGAGTGGAGGGTACGATAACACGGTTCGAAGTTTCATCTGAAGCCAGCAACCACATTCCTCAATTTGAATTTATAGAGAACAACTTTCAGGGCATAGAGATTTTAGGACAATTCGGGAGCCTACACGGAGCAAACTCAATGTCTTTCTCTGACTTAGATAAAGATGGAGATCTCGATTTTTTCTGGGGCGATTTCTTTGAGCCAGGAGTTCTATATATCGAGAATACTGGGTCATGCTCTAATCCTCTTTTTTTGAGAGAAACCTCCACGATAAACCCAATTAATACTTCTATTTCTACCAGTGGATATAATGTCCCACTGCTTGAAGATATCGACGCCGACGGGGATCTCGATCTATTCGTTGGTGTTTTAGGTGGAGCTTTTAACCCCAATTTGAGCGCTGTAGAAAATTTTCACTTCTACGAAAACACAGACGACGGCTTCATCGAAAAAACCAAGAGATTTATCTACACTCTCGATTTTGGAAGTGAAAGCATACCTGTACTTGTCGATTTAGATTCCGACGGGGATTTAGACATGATGGCAACCAACAAGATTAGCCCTAATGACAATGCTACTGCTCAATTATTTTATTTCGAAAATACAGGCACCCTGACGAACCCTCAGTTTGAAGAACGCGCCAATATCCCATTATTCGAAAATTATCACTACGCTCCAACACTTGGAGACTTGGATAATGATGGAGACTTGGACATGTTAGTCGGAACATGGAATAAAGGAATCGGTTTTTTCAGTAATCAGGGTACGAAAAACAAACCGAATTTTGTCCTTGAAGATACTAGGTCCATTACTTTGACAAGGGGCAGTAATAGTGCTCCGACACTCCACGATATAGATGATGATGGTGACCTCGATCTTTTTGTGGGCGAATCGTCTGGAGAGATAAATTTTTACCGAAACGAAGGGGATCTTGAAAACCCATCTTTTGAATTGATTAGTGACCATTTTGCCGATATTGATGTAGGGCGTCGAAGTTTTCCAGCATTCGCCGACCTGGAAAACGACGGAAAATACGAGCTCTTGATCGGTAGCGAGACGGGAGAAGTCTCATTGTATCGGGAAATTATTGACAACGGTGAGATTTCTTTCAAACAAGACTCTTCATTCACTATGTCACTGAACAATTACTCTACACCCGCAATCGCCGACGTTAACGGAGACGGTAAGGTGGATATCATTTCTGGAAGTCTAGGGGGAGGCCTCCTGTTCTATTACGGAAGGTGACATCCCATCTAGAAACACCTCCCCACCTATTGCTAGAGTATGAAACCCGTCACTAAAAACATCAAAAGAGCCCCAGAAGCCGCTATCATAGCGTATGGTAGCTGGCTACGGACATGATCGATATGGTCAGCCGCTGACGCCATTGACGACACAATGGTGCTGTCTGAAATTGGCGAGCAGTGGTCACCGAAAATTCCGCCTCCCAGTGCTGCAGCTAGCGTTAACCCAAGATCCAAACCTAATAGTTCAGCCATCGGCACTACAATCGGGATCATTATAGCGAACGTCCCCCAAGACGTACCCGTAGAGAAGGCCATGATACAAGCAAGTATAAATATGATTGCAGGAAGAAAACCTGGGTTTACCGTTGCTTGAGCAACCTGAGCCAACCAAACTCCTGTTCCCAGTGCCTGCTGTGTTCCAGATATAGCAAATGCTAGTGCGAGGACGATCACTACTGGAGTCAGTCCCTGAATTCCTTTAATAGTGAAGGCTGTAACCTCTCTGAACTCCATAATTCCTTGAACTTTGTACATAACAGCTGCTAGTAGAATTCCTGAGATCACACCCCACAGCACTGCATCTGCTCCACTCCCATTCAATATTGATCCATCTCCAGTAATCCATAAAACAGCTGGTACGGTGCCAACCATGGCTATTATCGGAGCCAACATATTTCTGGCTCTATGAGGAATGCCTTCTTTCGCTTCTAGCATCGAAACATCTGAGGAAACCATCGGTTGCGCCCCGTCAGCCAGAACCTTTCCTTCTTCCCTGACCCTCCTTTCAGCCTCCTTCATAGGACCTATATTCCAATCCGAAAAAGCTACATAAAACACAAGTACAAGTGCCAATATGGCATAAAAATTCAGTGTGAGTGCAGAGAGTAAAACTTTGTTGGGCTCTGGCACACCTTGGGCAACTAAAAGAGTCACTATGTAGGCTCCCCAAGCATTAATTGGAATCAGAAGTTGTTTTGGAGCGCACGTGGCGTCTAGAAGATAGCTGAGCTTTTCGCGTGAAATCTTGGCTCTATCGAACAATGGTCTGGTCACGGATCCCGATACTAAGAGTCCGAAATTGGATTCTAAGAAAAGAAGCATACTGACCCCTATTCCGAACATACTCACTCTCCTCCGACTTGTTCCCAGGCGCATCTTTTCGACCCATTTGACGAATCCCTCCATTCCGCCAGAAGCCTGTGTCAGAGTTATGATTCCACCTATCAAAGCTGAGAAAATGAGAGTTCTGGCATTACCAGGAGAAGTCACTGCATCCAAAAAAGTGTTTACTCCGTGGACCAAACCCAGAACAGGGTTCCAACCATTGATGATGGTCCACCCCAACCACACAAACAATCCTAGAGAAATGTAGACTTCCCTTGTCTTAATGGCTAAAGCTATAGCCACTATCGGTGGAATGATTGAATACCAGCCAACTGTTTCCATTGCCCATTCTCTCCTAGCCTGAAATGGATAATAAACCCTCTACACACTCATCTGTAAGGACTTAGTGCAGAGGAGCCGAATAAGACTTACTAACAATCCCCCATTATCTCTATCTTGTCAGGGCTGTTAGGCACCATACAGATAAATTCAAAATTTTCTGGCCCGAGGGATTCATACCAGTGAGCAACTCCTGCGGGTATGAAAATGACATCATCCCTAGACACTTCGACCACCTCGCCTCCAATCCCAATCCTAGCACTACCACCCAGCACGTACTGCTGATGTTCGACGGTATTCGTGTGTTCTGGCATTCCTCCACCCGGTTTCATTATGAATCGACGCATGCAGAAATTGGGCGCCTCTTCTGGACCAATCAGGACTTGTAGTTCTGTACCCGAACCTGCATCGACTTCGTTGGCGGAAACCTCTTCGGCCTTCTTATGCAACATGGTATGCACCCTTAGTTAGGACGTAATGATAAACTTTCACTTTTATTGGCCCTTGAGAGGACAAAGCTCCACTTCTACATTGGGCATTGTTATAACCAAGGATGATCTTAAGTCCTCTCTACTGGAATGGACAGCACAACCCTAAATAACCTGGCGCTAATCATCTATGAAAATTCCAATCAGCCACTTCCCTAGGTACAAAATGGCTCATACCCCTACCCCTTTGGAGTCACTTCCTAATTTGTCTCGCTATACTGGAAATCCGAACATTTACATCAAGAGAGATGACTGTACTGGTTTGGCAACTGGTGGTAACAAGGTAAGGCAGTTGGAATTTCATCTGGGCCAAGCACTCCAGGTCGAATCTACAGCAGTTCTCGTCTCGGGTGCCTTGCAATCCAACATGGTACGTTGCACTGCGGCTGCGGCTGCTAAACTAGGAATTGAATGCCACATTTTTTTATATGACAAAGCAGGTCTCCCAAGCGATAAACACCGGAAGTCGGGTAATATACTATTGGATGGTCTATTCGGGGCCAACATCCACGACTACCCGAAAGAAAGCTCGGATGATGAAATCGACCAAGCCATGAAAGATAAAGCATTCGAGCTACGAGAAAGAGGGCACAAACCCTATATCATTCAATCTTCAACAACCCATTCTCCATATGGAGCACTAGGATATGTAGCGGCTGTTGAGGAAATAGTGGTGCAACTCAAGAAAACAGACATACAGAGGGCTACCCTCGTAGTAGCTAGTGGAAGTGGAACTACACAGGCTGGCCTTATCATGGGTGCAGCGGTATCAGGCGAAATTGAAATTGACATCCACGGTATATGTGTTCGAAGAAAAAAAGCCCTTCAACAAGAAAGATTGATTCAGATTTTACAAGGAATCGAAGCACTCCTGGAGTCCCCAGGGTTAGTAAAACTAGAGGACATTTCGCTCAGCGACGATTACTTGGACTCTGCCTACGGAACGCTCGGAAAAAGAACTAAAAAAGCCATCACCATAGGAGCTCAACAAGAAGGAATCCTTCTAGATCCAGTATATACTGGAAAAGCCTTTGCAGGTTTCCTAGATCTCGCCGGACAACTAGATCACAGCTATCAAGCTCTCATTTTTGTACATACTGGAGGATTTCCAGTCATCTTTGCTTACGAAGACGAGATTACTGGGAACTCATAGTCACTGGACTTCGATTTCCTCACTCAACGTTGCTACCATAATCGCCTTTATTGTGTGCATCCTGTTTTCTGCTTGGTCAAAGACAATCGAATTTTCGGACTCAAAGACTTCCTCAGTAACCTCCATACTATCCAAGCCGAATTCCCTAAAAACTCTCTTACCAATACGCGTTTCTGTATTGTGAAAAGCTGGAAGGCAGTGAAGAAATTTAGCTACGGGCTCACCAGTCATAGCCAAAACCTCGCTATTAACCTGATAGGGAAGTAACAACTCTATACGTTCCGACCAGACAGAATCGGGTTCGCCCATGGAGACCCAAACATCTGTATAAAGGAAATCTACGTCACTAACTCCCTCAGCCACATTTTCCGTTAGACAAAGCGAGCCTCCAGTGGCTGATCTGATTGACGCAGTACGTTCTAGTAAGTCACTTTCTGGCCAACAAGATTGGGGAGCGGCCATCCTCACGTCCATACCCATCAGTGCACCACCCACCAATAAAGAATTCCCCATATTGTTTCTTGCATCACCGAGATAACAGAATGAGGTCTTTGAAAGCGGCCTGTCTATGTGCTCTTCCATAGTCAGAAAATCTGCTAATATCTGAGTTGGGTGGAATTGATCTGTCAATCCATTCCACACTGGTACACCAGCAAATGAAGCCAACTCCTCCACTACTTCCTGTCCAAATCCCCTGTACTCAATTCCATCATACATCCTGCCAAGCACACGAGCAGTATCCTTCATTGATTCTTTGTCACCAATTTGTGTACCACTTGATCCCAGATAAGTGACATGCGCACCCTGATCGTGAGCGGCAACTTCAAAAGCACACCTAGTCCGAGTCGATGGTTTCTCAAAGATTAAAGCAATATTTCTACCAACTAAACACTGTCGTTCTACCCCTTCTGCTTTCTGTGTTTTTAAAGTTTTTGCCAAATCCAACAAATACCTCAAATCACCTGGATCAAAATCCTCCAGTTTCAAGAAACTGCGCCCCACAAGATTCATTGCCTTATTCCCGCCTCCATTGATTCAACCAATTCTTCTCAGTCATCTAACCTTTATAAATCCGACTCCATCTCTAACTTCAATTTGAGTTCCAAAAGGTTTAGACCTCTCTATAAGATCGTCCAGAATCTTATCCGCCAATTCCCCTTCAGCAATAAAAGGACGCCCTCTTTCCCAAGCCTCCGTGCCAAAGCCGAGATCTATGGGTTGCAGCACGACTTCCATTAATTCACCTCCACGAAACCTAGGTATTGCAATAATAGCTTCCCATATTTCCCTATTTGCTGGAAAACCTATTGTTCCTCCGTTATAACGAGCATCGTTAAAATCTGCCACATGATTGTCAGAACCCAATCCGTATCTCCTATAATTCTCATCTGGCAATCGATCTAGAGTTTCGTTCTGGAAAACAAAATCTCCAAGGCTATAGAAGATTGGCTTGCCTTTATAAATCTCAATGCCTCGCAAGACATGCGGACCATGACCCACAAACATGGTGGCCCCTGCATCAACCATCGCCCTAGCAAAAATCGGCAAAAACCCCGCTGGTTCCGATCTAGCACCTCCACTCTCATGGGCATGAATCGTCACTATAACATGATCGGCAAGCCTTTTAGCATTACTGACAACAGCAGCTATCTCTTCCAAGTCTACTGGGTCAGGAGTCGTTAATGTTGCCCGCTCATCACCTATCTCAAAGGTGTTTCCGAACACTCTCAATTGTCCTTGTGAGTCACTCGTAAAGCTTACCTCCGTATCCTCCAGCACTCTTTGAAGGTCAGCGAACTGATCACTGGTAACTGTCTGCACTGTAGAATAGCGCAGAGGGTTCAAACCTGGCCTAGGCTTCGTATCACCTCTAGTGCGGCCAGCCCTTGAATGATCGGGAAAAGTGGAAGACATAGAAATTAGCGCTACCCTTCCCTTTGCTGTCTCCAAGAATTTCGCCTCCCTTGCCTCTGCGAGACTCTCCCCCACGCCAGCATGGACGAGGCCTGCTTCTTTCACATAACGTGTGGTCAATCGCATTCCTTCGACACCGTAGTCGCCCGTGTGATTGTTAGCCCTGGAAACCATATCAAAACCAGCCCAAACAAAATCATCGATGAGAGCCGGATCTGCCCTGGTCCAAGTTCCTCCACTTTGATGCATGGGATAGGGCTCATAGTCATGGAACAGCATCTCTAGATTGACAAAGGCCGCGTCAGCACCACGAATCATTTCGATTAATTCTAAGTATTTTGGTTCTTTATATACCGATAATTTTCTGGTTATTAGTGCATCACCGCCGAGTGCAAAGGTGAAATCTGAATCTTGGGGGCGTGTATCTACACTTTGCGACTCTGCCTCATAAACCCCAAGAGCAAGAATAACCCAACTCAAGACAACCCAACGCATGCTCTTCATCAAACCTCCTAAAATGTGCCACTATTGATACTTGCGAGATAACTTACGGCCCAGTCATAGAATAGCCCAGGGCAACAATTACAGTATGACATCAAACCCGGTACATATATAGAGAATGCATTGTGTTTTACCATTGATGCAATGGTTCAGGACGATTAGCAAACTGAAAGTCCAGCTACTACCTTAAAAAGGGTGTGATTTCTTCCTCAAGATAAGGAGCTTGGTTCAATGCTATTTGCTCAGCGAATTGCGATAAGCGCAGTTTTAATCGGATCGTCCCTGATCATCGGATCCTGCGCCGTGGATAATACTACGGAGTTCCAGCAGATAAATGGAATCGCTCTCTTGGAAGCGGATCCCAACTGGCCTGCACCCATGCCAGAAGACTGGAGTTGGGGACAGGTACTCGGAGTGAGCGTAGACAGTCAAGATCACATTTGGGTGACTCACTCTGCACAGGTGGTAGAGTTCGATCCTGACGGCAATTTACTCAGAACCTGGGGTGGGCCAGAGGCTGGGCCTGAATGGCCCGGCATGCTTCACGGCCTCTTTGTTGATCACAACGATTATGTATGGAGTGCAGCACGGGAGCAACACACCATCTTTAAATTTACCAAAGATGGGGAAGTTGTTCTGACAATTGGACAAATGGAAGAGATGGGTAACAGCCATGATCCATACCTCCTGGGAAGACCAGCCGAGCTCTATGTTGATCCAGACACAAATGAACTTTATGTAGCAGATGGTTACACCAATCGAAGAATCATTGTTTATGATGCTGAGACTGGAGAATATCTTCGTCAGTGGGGCGCATACGGAAATGAACCCGACGACGATTACCAATATCCCGAAGAAGGAACTCAACTATCGCAGCAGTTCCGGCTATTACATGGAATTACTTCTTCCAAAGACGACCTGGTATATGTAGCTGATAGGACCAACAGTCGTGTACAGGTTTTTAACCAAGATGGAACCTTCGTCATGGAACAGCGAGTCAGTGAAGGTCCTAGTGCAGCCTTTTCTCTGGCCTTTTCAACGGATCCAGATCAGCACTTTCTATATGTAGCTGACGGTACCGCTCATCGTATCCTAATTTTAAGAAGAGAGACTTTAGAGGTTCTGGGTGAAGTAGGTAGTGAAGGAAGTGGAGTTGGGCAATTGGGCCGACCTCACAATATTGCCACAGACTCTAAGGGAAACCTCTACGTAGCTGAAGCGAATCCGGGTATGAGAGCACAGAAATTCTCATTTATGGGAATTGGATCTTTTTAGGCATATCGGGTTTTTCTAAATAATCAGTTAGAACAACGTAAGACGAACCAGTCGCGTTTTCTTGTTATTCGTTATCGTTCCAAATTACGCTGGAATAACGCCATGTGCCGTCCTCGCCTCGGCGGAAATGGTCAGCAAATTTAAATAAGATTGCTGTATCTTCTCCGTCCATGTCTACAGTCATGGCTCCGTTTCCGTGTCCGATGGCAATGTTTCCATCTATTTGGATGTTATCAAAATCGAAATTGAACTCACTCATGACTGGAAAGCCATCCAGAAAAGTTCTCAGATCGGGACCACTAACTCTTGGAGCTCCTGGCGGATCAAAAAATACGTCTTCGGTGCAGATGTCGAAAAGAGCGTCCCAGTCGCGGGCTAGACAAGCGCCCACCCATGGGGCAATTAGGGCTCGAATCTGTGCAGCATCATCCATCATTACTCTCCTTTTTCAGGGGTTTTCGCATAAAATTTATGAGTCTACAAATGTGTTTCATGCGATTTTCAGACAAAGGTACGTACTGTGCTTACGTATAGCTATAAGCGTGTCAGGCTGAATATGAGTGTTCGGGTGAAAAAGGTCTTGGAAAACTTCAGGTAGTTTTGTAGGTCGCAACAAGAGGTTCTATGCGAGCAACCATTTTCTGATTCGACAGCCTGTTCACACCTCGGAAGTCATTGGTACCAAGCGATCACGAACGTCTTCGATGTTATGTCTACACACTCCCGCTTTTTCAATTAATTTAATCTCGCAAACATTACACCTTACACACTCGTTAAAATCAATTTGGGGACCCTCAATTGCCCCCGTCGGACAATTCTGTTCACAAACATGGCAGGAATTACACTGCTCCACCCTCTTTATGCGTTTCAAGGAAAAAAATGAGGTCAAAGCTAACGCAGCACCTAGAGGGCAAGCATAACGACAATAAAATCTAGGCACTACCAAAGACATTCCTAGAAAAAACAGTGCTATTATCCAAAGGGTCATCGAGGTGCTGCGGAAGAAAACCGTCCCGAAAGGTTCAAAATACTGGTAAATACTTACCCTGCTCCCAGAAGCAGCAGAACCAAGAATAATAGCTAGAAAAACATACTTCAATTTTAGGCCATTCTTGTGGAGTTTTGTCGGTATACTTATTCGGAACCGTTTAGGAAATACTTTCTCTAAAAGGTCCTGAATGACTCCGAATGGACAGAGAAATCCACAAAATACCCTGCCCCAGAAGATGGTCGTGATCACAGTAAATACTACCAGTATCAGCAAGGGAAGATCACTTAAATAAAACCTAGGACCTACCCAGATACCGCTAGTGATATGAGATACTGATAAAAACCCTCCGTCTAAAAACCCCAGATATACTAGGGTTAATGACAAAGAAAGTAGTCTAACCCAGGATTTCTTGACCAAGAAAGCAAGAAGAGCAGTAAATAAGACAGCTAAAAGCTTCCAAACTCTACTCCATGAAGTTTCTGCAAGGATTCTCTCTAAAAACGTTTCTTGTTCCAGTTCACTAAATCCCAACAACATATTGTCTGTTTGCAACGCTTCGACTGGCCCTGGAGTACCGATCTCCGCGCTGGAAGTGATTGAGTCTGTAGCAGTATTTTCCTCTTGAACCACTGTCTCATTAAGACTCTCCTCCTTTGCTGAGTCAAGATCAGGGGAAGGATCCTGTACCAAGTCAGTCGTAGCGGTAAACTCCTCTTCTAGCTGGTCACTCACAGGCTCTTCGATGTCAAAATCTGCCAACTGTGCCGACTGTGTCAGGTACTCCAAAGATATAGCTTCTAACTCCGAACCTCTGTCATATAAAAATGTGAAAGCCTTGGAAACATCTACGTCACCGTCTATGATCATGCTCCCAGTCAAAACCACCCGTTCCTCCATCACACCTCCCCCGTCTAAGCCCAGTGAGGCGATTTCCCTTGGAGCAACTGGAAAGGTGTCCCCATCTTGTACCACCGACCAACCCTCCCTTACAAACAAACGGAGACGAGGTCCTTCTACTCCATAGATCATCAAATGTCCAGGAGACTCCCTTCTTTCCATCCTAGTTTGGGCCCTTGCGAACCTATCTTCTCCTACTAAGAACTGGCCAAATTCATCACTCTCTGCATACGTCAAAAAAATTTCTGCCGTCCCGGTATCATCAGTAAGAAGCGTAGACTCAATGACTCCTCTTTGCAGCATGTCAAACCAGGGCAAAGATTCAAGGTCTTCAACTGGCCCAGGAGCAGCTCCAGTATCATCTAAGTACAGCAGTGCGACTCTTCTGGCAGAGTCGCGAACTCCCCTAGAAAGAGCCCGAACACTGATAGTAGCTCGAGAAATTCCTTGGACATCCCCATACACCCTGAATGCATCACCAATGTGTTTACCAGAAAAATGTTCCTGGAACCCAGGTCTCCTCAAAAAATCGCCCATACTCTCTTGGATAGATTCCCAATAATCCATGACTCTAACACCAGTCAAAGATCCCTCCAGGTCCATGCCCACTAAAGCCTGTACAGGTCCACTGTAGCCGAATGGTTCGGGGGGTACATCCGAGGTGACAAAGACATATCCAACTAAGCGTTCCCCCGTCTCTCCCCCGAAACGATAACCCTCAGCCACTGGAATCTCTCCGTCCACTAGAGTGAATCGGTCAGCCCGAGGAAGTACTTCTTTGAGACGTCGTTCCGAAACTTGCGACACATCTTGACCCATGAGCCCTGGAGGGCCCAGAACAAACGATGAGCACAATAGAACAACTAATGACAGCCTTTCAAACAGTCTTCTCAGAAGTATAGCCTCCTATTTTTCCTACAGATAACATCATACTTTGATTCTCTAGATGACAACCATGCAAGGTGATTAGAGTTTCCTGATGGCGTTATCTCCATAACATGAATCTCAAGCTTGAATCTTAATATCCAAAGACACTTCAATGAAAACAATAAGACCACATGACACTCCCACACTGACAGAAGCCAAATCTGAATGCTGTCTAATCAACTTTAAAGCGTGTACTAAAATGACCAAAAACCTGGAAATCACTCTCCTTATCCTGACCTTTCTGCTGGCTACTCCATTGGAAGGACAAACAGCAAAAGCCTTCGACATAGGCTCCATGTTTGAAATTGGTGCTCTCCTTGATGATACCAATAACGACGGATTTCCCAATTACGTAAACGCTGCATTGATAATGAGCAGAAACCCCAGTCCTACTGAAATACAAGCTGCCTCTGAAATATCTCTACGTCTTGGATTTGAAACGATGGCAATGGACCTTCCCATGCATAGAGGTGTCGGATCTGGCAAGATTCCGATCTTTATAGGAACAGAAAGTCTAGCTGAGAACGTCTCCTACAACTACAGACCAGATCTTTCTGTATTAAGGTCAGGCCAAGGACACATTGAGATCATAGAGGTCAACAACCAACAACAAATCTTGTTAGCGGCAAACGATAAAGAAGGGCTCATAGATGCGGCGAGAGTTTTCGCTGGCATCCTCCCTCACAGTGAGACAATATCCAGCACCAAACTTGACGAGATAAGCACTGACATTCAAAACGCACTCAAAGCGGCAGGAGTAGCACAATCAACGGTAAGCTTGACCAAAGTATTGACCACAGCGGAACAGCTGGGAATCCACTCTGTCTCACTGCAAGTGAAAGTCAATTCCGCTGACTCTATAATCAGTCGGTCAGCTATTGAAGAATTGATCTCACCTAAAGAAGAGACATCTCAGCCAACCAAAAAACACGACCTGCTTAGATACAAAGGAATTGCATTAGTCGAAGTTAATTTGCAAGGGGGAACCAGTTTCCAAATAGAAAACTCACAAGAACCTCCAGTGCCAGGACCGATCCCCTCTCGACCTGGAAGATCCGCAAAGAACTCACTGGATTTATCAAATATCTATACTTCTGATGGTATCCTTGGCGATAGTGACAATGACATTATCCCTGACCGTGTAGACGCTATGATGATTTCTGGAAGCTCAGGAATTTCTCTAATGCCAGATCTAGCAGGTAGGATCGGCATGGAAAGTACTGGCATCACAGTACCTTTTGTAGAGCCTGCAGTCACCTTAGATGACCCCTCTTCCCAGGGCACTCTAGTCCTCGTCGGAACTGAAAACACTCTGATAACACAACTGGCAGATAGTGGGAAAGTTGAACTGTCATCGCTAGAGCCTGGTGAAGGTCTGATTCAGATTGTCCCTGAAGCATTTAGCGGTGACCACTCCGCTGTCGTTTTGACTGGCGCTGACCAGGCTGGCGCTGACAGAGCTATTGAACAAGTAGCCATCACATTTCCTCACATACAGCAGAGGGGCAAAGGTTACACCACGATAGAAGATGTCGAAGAAGACCTATGGAGCAGTCTGTCCGGACACTCCCCTGTGGGACAAGCAGCAATCGGAATTTACAAACTAAATCAAATATCAGAAAAACTCTCTGAGGTACATCTGTCAGAACTGGACGTGACTATGTCACTAGAAAAAGTAGATCCAGGATTAGCAGACTACCTAGAAGATCACGCCAAAACAATTTTCGACGCAGACCAGATAAACGTGACATTGGACGACCGTGACGTCCAAAATGCAAGGACACTCATCCAAGAAGAAAAAATATTTGAATCAGAATTAGAACAGTTCTGGAATCTCTTTAACACCCAAGTGCTGCCCAAAGCTTCAGGCTCCGAAACCATTGAGATCTACGCACGACTAAGTGAGCCTCCCGAATTGCGGACCCAATTGGAAAACCAGATACGAGAATCACTAGTGATCGAAGGTCTCTCTGATTCTAATGTTAAGGTCAAAATTCTCTCCGCTTTCAAGCAGGGATACTCTTGGTTGAATGAAGTAATCGCCCCCCAACTACAGGATAAAGAAATAGGAGAAATAGTCATAAATTTTATGCGAAATGACCCTCCTAAAGACTGGCCACAACAGGCTATCAATACCCCAGTTAGATGGCTCCACGAAATATTTCCTATTGACGAAGTTTTCGCGAGAGATCTCGAACTCGATCTTGATCAAATTCGATTCAACGAAGTTGACGAAGGGCCTACTTATTCGGTAGAAGTACTAGATCCTTCGGGGGTGCTACTACTGAGTGACAGCTTCGATCCCAAGTGGGTATTACGACCATATTTTGACCGATTCCAGGACTACGAAAAAGTGAGGGTAACGACTGGATGGATTAAAGCGCTAGTAGATGGAGAAAACCTATTGGATCAAAGGATCATCACGGATCCAGAAACCTTCTGGAACTACTATCAGGAAACCACCCTTCCTGCCATATATGATTATGTAATGGAACTTCATAAAGGACTTCCGCTGGGAGGAGACCGTGACGCGCCATTTTTCGGTGAACTCACCGTAGAACTGAATATGAGCGAGCCCGACTACCGGATCGGGATAGATAATGAAATACACGCTCCGATGGACGCCCTTCATGAGGAGATCTATTTCGGCACTATCGAATTTTTCGATATACTGGGACGCAACTCACGCGGCGAAGGTCTCCTTTTCCCAGGTAGAATAGTGCCAATTATGCGACCTCGATCGGACGGACGACCTCCTAGTATGAACCTGAAATTCACCGGATTTGCCACGTCACGGCCTGCTGTAGTTGTCAATTATGAAGTCGACAATGGTACTCACAAAGAAATCAGACTGGACATTCCAAAAACTACCCTGGAAAAGCCTTCTGCACGACTCGCAAAGGTGAAAAGTGGAGCGACAGGTCTGTCCAAATTAGCCCTGCGGGTACGTACAGATACTGAGCATGACCTAAGAGATAGTCTGATAACTGTTGCAGCAACACAAAATGTAGATCGAACAATGGTTTCTGCTTCTCAGATCGAAGCCACTGTCAAAGAGATAGAACGCCTGCACACCGCCGGGCTTTACCTCGAAGAATTGGCCTATCCGGGACTTGAATCACTAGAAGTCTGGGCCGAATGGAACCACCAACTAGACCCAAGTAACCGAAGAACAGCAACAATTGTTAATCATGGCTCATCTTCGAGCACACCCAGTTGGGAAACTCTACTTCCACCAGACTGGAAATATACTGGGGAACGGATGGTTCAATGGGAAACACCCATGCCTCCTTCGGAAGGCCATGAAATCTTAGCAAAGATGAGTGCGACCTTTCCTGAAGCGACGATGTACCACACTGGGAAGTCCTATCTTGGTAAGGATATCTGGGCAATGGACTTGATGCCTGAAATTTCCCAAACCCATTGGTCCCATATGAAAGCGTCTGCATTTAAACCAACTGTCATATACTCTGCTAGACAACACGCTAATGAAGTGTCTTCAACGAGCCATGTTTTACGCCATGCAGAACTTATTCTGACTGATTCTGAACAAAGAGAAAAACTCAATAAGGTGAACGTGATTATTCATCCTTTCACAAACCCCGACGGAGCACAAACTGCCTATGACCTTTACAAAATTACACCGGACTATATCCTGCACGCCGGCTACCTTGGTCCATTGGGTAGAGACATTACTTCTGGAAGCGATGCAGACCACCCCATTTATCCAGAATCCAAAATAAGGGGAAAGCTCTGGGAAACCTGGCTCCCCGACATTTTTCTTAATCCCCACGGCTATCCCAGTCACCAAGTTGTTCAGCTTTTCAGCGAATACATGGGACTAGTCCGTCAAGGGAGGGTGACCGAAAGAAACTGGGGTTTCAATAAAGGGTGGTTCATGCCGGGATTCAACTTTATCGATAGCCCAGATTTCCCCAGACATAAGGACGCTGCTTTCCAAATCCGTGATCACATCACTTCAAAAATCAATTCGAATAATGATGTTTTTGATTTGAATCAAAGAATGTATGCTCGATATCAACGATATGGAGCGGATTACGACCCTGAAACCTTTCGTTTGCCAATGATAGATAGCGTTCTGATTGAAATGCCCCTGAAAGGCTCTCAAGGAACTGGATCTCGAGGATACAACCCACGAGTGACAATATGGAGTGGAACAACGGAAGCACCCGACGAAACTGCTTATGGACCATACATGGAACTTGTCGCTAAAGCAGGTCTTTCATGGGATGAAGCTATTCTTGATTATTTGTACCAGGGGAATCACCAAATAGAAAGAAATGGCTCCAAGTTTTTCGGTGGAGTATCTTTAAAAATGAAACGTCCCCGACCGCCAAAACCAGTAGAGGAAAAAGATGATCAATAAACTGAGGTTCATCGCTTGCAATCCAACAATTGAGACATCATTTTTTCGAGATCACTAGAACAATACAATAATTGAACCAACAATCATGAATTGGATAATCCGCTCTATAACAACTTCGGAAAGCATGGAAAGATGAAAAACCAAGAAAGGAGTGTATCAGTATCACCGTCGTCAGCAAAAATCGGAGAAGAGGTTACCGTATCTATAGGTCAGTTGTTTCCCAACACATTATTTCTAATTGGTTTCGGTGCATTAGGAGGAAATCAGGAAATTTTGAGTGAAATCACTACGAATAGTGACGGGGAACTTGAGGGGACTGTAACAGTACCTATCTGGGCTACAAGTGATTTGGCTAATTTTTTCTTTGTAGCTTCTGGAGACGGGTTGCAACAGCCCATCGCATACTCAGAAGAATTTGAAATCATAGACTCGCAACTTTAAATAGACAAAGAATTTTAGGAGATCAGTACAGTTGGGAAAAATCACCTATATATCTTTTAGATGACCATTTATGAAGAAAAAGACTTACACAATAGATTCTGACATCGGCAAAGCTTCCTCCCCTCCTTCCTCTGTGTACTCGGATCCAAGAATTTTTGAAGATCAGAAGGAAAATATTTTTGCCAAAACTTGGCAATTCATACCCGATGCAACAACGGTAAAAGCACCAGGGCACGTTTTACCTTTTAGCCTTCTCGATGGATGTTTGTCGGAACCACTTTTACTAACAAGAGACGATAAAGGCGATCTGTGTTGTCTTTCTAACGTCTGCACACACCGTGGAGCATTAGTGGTAGAGGGGGAAGGACACCTCAGAAATCTCCGGTGCCGTTACCATGGTCGAAAATTCCAGCTAGATGGGGAATTCATTTCTATGCCTGAATTTGAGGGTGTGTCTGATTTTCCAAATAGTTGTGATAACCTTCCCAAATTACCAATTAAAACATTAGGTCCTCTACATTTTACTAGCCTCGATCCCGCCATGCCCTTTAGCGACTGGATAACTCCTGTATTGGAACGTGTCTCATGGTTACAACTCGATCAATACCGCTTTGATCCTGCTTCATCTCGAGATTACACCTTGGATGCAAACTGGGCTTTGTATTGTGATAACTATCTGGACGAATTGCACATTCCGTACGTACATCCTGTGAGCTTAGGCGGCCTCGATTACGAAAGCTATAAGACTGAGTGTTTCCCTTGGGGTAATGTCATTTTCGGTTCTAGCCCCAAGGAAGAATTTCCTCTTTTTGATCTTCCGTCTGAGCACCCTGATTTTGGTCAACCCATATATGCTTTCTATTTTTGGTTATTCCCAAACCTAATGTTGAACTTTTATCCTACCCATATGCAAGTCAACGTTGTTCGTCCACTGTCCCATGACCGAACAAACATTTCTTTCCTAAACTATCTCAAAGACGATGTCGATTATTTCACTACACACATGGCAACGTCACACAGGGTGGAAATGGAGGACGAAGAAATAGTGATGTCAGTGCAAAAGGGAGTATCTTCAAGACTGTATGATCGCGGGCGGTATTCTCCTCGCCGTGAAGGTGGAACCCATCATTTCCACCGACTACTAAACCAATTTGAAGAACTACAACGATAAAAAAGGATTACCAGGATGAAAAACTACCTGAACAGCTTCTTGCTATTGGTTCTGATGGTCTTTCATAGCTGTGCGTGGGAAGGATCAAATATCATTGATCAAAACACCTCTTTAGAAGAAATGATCGAAAAACAACTGCAATCACTCGATGCAGAAACCTCCTTTTATGCAAAACATCTCCCATCTGGTAAAGAGATTTCCATTAGGGCCGATCAACCCATGAACCCCCTAAGTGTTATCAAAATACCTATGATGATCTTGGCTTTTCAAGATACTGAAAACGGACAATTTGACCTTGATCAACGCTATCGCATAAGAGCCGAAGACATGAGAGGTGGAAGTGGTCTGTTACAGACCTTCACTACTGGACTGACACCTACATACCGTGACCTCATTACACAAATGATCATCACTAGCGATAATACTGCCACTGATATCATCCTTAATAAGTTGACTATGGAAAGGGTAAATCTATTTCTTGAGGAAAACGGTTACCTAGAAACTATCGTAAAGAGTTCCACGGGAGACCTTTTTCGAGACCTGAGAGCTTTTTCCGATCCTGCAGCAAATAATCTTTCAGACCGTGAAATTTTTGAACTTGGGGCTCCTTTAGATCCAGATTCTCATGACCGATCTTTCAGATTTGAAGGGGATTCTACAAAATGGCTCGGTCGCACTACAGCTAGAGAAATGGGCATGTTGTTGGAACAAATAGAAAACGCCGAGCTTACTTCCAGAAAATCAGCAGACGAAATGACCAATATCTTGAAACGACAATTTTACAGTTCGAGAATTCCTCGTTTTCTAAGAGGGAAAGCAACCGTTGGACACAAAACTGGTGACTGGCCTCCTCACGCAGGAAACGATGTGGCTATTCTTTATTATGATGGTGGGCCTTCCATCATGGCCATCTTTACAAATCAAAATAAAGGTGACTTTGTAGAGCTAGAGAGCACAATAGGAAGGATAGCAGAAGAGCTTGTTACCCGGTGGAAATGAATCATAGTGTCATTCTACAGTCAGTGATGAATACGACTACATGAGATCTGAACTCGAAGATTCGCTGGAAAGTCCAGTAGAATTTTACAAAGACTCCGAACGTTTTCCTATCAAAAATAACTGCCTGTACTTAGCTAACTGTGCAATAGGGCCACTGTATCAGCCGTCTCTGGAAAAGATGCAAAACTTCCTAACCATGCAATCTGAGTCAGGAATCCAAGTGGCAGATCATTATGGAGGAATTCTCTCTAGTTTCCGCGAAAAAGTAGCCCATCTCCTCAGAACTGAGGCGGACAATGTGGCTTACGTCAGCAATACAGCGACCGGAATCAACATTCTAGCCAATGGTTACCCTTTTGCAAAAGGAGATCAGGTACTGAGTTACGTGCACGAATTTCCCTCAAACCATTACCCTTGGTTACTCCAGAAAAACAGAGGAGTTGAACTAATACTTCTTCCTGACGTTAGGAATACCGACGAAGAAGCCCATCCCCAACCCTCTCGTTGGTCGTTTGAGGACCTAAAAAACAATACTACAGAAAGGACTAAAGTGATTGCGATCAGCCATGTCCAATTCGCCAGTGGCTATGCTGCAGATCTTAAGAAACTGGGGGATTTCTGCCGAGATCGTAAGATCGATCTAGTAGTAGATGCCGCACAAAGCCTAGGTGTATTGCCTGTTTATCCTGAAGATTATGGCATTTCAGCTATTATCGCTTCATCATGGAAATGGCTTCTTTCTTCAAGGGGTTCAGGAATTTTTTATACTAGTCCTGACCTAAGAGATAAGCTCAAAATTACCTCCGCTGGTGATGCCATGATGAAACACCGATTAGACTACCTCAACCACACCTGGGACCCCTTTCCAAGTGCCCGCAAATTCGAATATAGCACATTGCCTTGGGAGCATCTTATCAGCCTGGAAACCGTTTTAGAAGATATCTTCATTCCTTATGGTATGGAGGCTATTTCTAAAGAAGTCTTCCGCCTTCAAGACCTTTTCATCCAACACCTAGATGAAACGATCATTCGACCAATTCTGTTTCCCCCAATCAATCGTTCAGGGATTCTCTCCGTCGAATCCGATGCGGATCCCAATACTGTTGTCTCTAAATTGCGAGAACAAAACATAGTTCTGACTAGTCAAGGAGGATACCTCAGAATCGCTCCGCATTTCTACATGGAAGATGTAGATATGATTCACGCTGCGAGGGCCTTATCTGACACGATTAAGACAGTCGTCCCTAATTGAACTGATCTTTTAAAGTAACCCTGGAGGATGTCTCTGATGCCAGTCAGTCACAGACTGGTAAAGATGGGACACACTCAGAATTTTATCATCTGCGAAAAGATTTCCAATGATCGTTGTGCAGATCGGTTGCTCATGATCAAAATCATCTTCACTATTCGAATCTCCAAAATCGAATGGCAAAACAACAGCTGGATGACCTGTCTGATTCGTCAGTCTGGTTTCACCTGAACCAGTAACAAACATATCGAAACCCTCCATTGCTTCAGCCATTTCCTGCATTAGAATTCGTCGGCGACGTTGCGATTGTACAAATTCAAGTGCCGAAATAGACCGACCACCATGGAACCGAGGAACCCTGGCCTCCTCTCCTTCTGGGGATTGAGGAACCTCTTCTAACTCTCCGTCAGGAGCTACATAAAAATCAAAAGCCGCTGAAGACTCAACGCTCAATGCGTTCGAACGACCTTCGGGAAGATTCGTCATGGGTTTTGGGTTAGCACCAAGTTCTTGAAGTTTATCCAAAAAAGCTTGAGGCGCATCTGGAGTATATCCTATCGCCATACTAGCGATATCTGGATTCTCTTGGAATCGAAATGGTGCTGTCAGAGTCGAAGGGTCTTTTTCATCGGAGCCGTGAATTGCATTGAAAACTAGAGCACAGTCCTTAATGCTACGACACATTGGACCTGGTTTGTCCATACTCCAGGAAAGAACCATTCCACCATGCCGACTGACTCTCCCGAAAGTAGGTCTCAGCGCACTCAAGCCTCCCCTTCTAGAAGGACCTACGATCGATCCCTGTGTTTCTGTACCGATTGAAAATCCAACCAGACCGGCAGCAGTAGCTGAACCTGGGCCTGCAGAAGATCCGCTAGACCCTTGATTCGTGTTCCACGCGTTACGTGTTTCTCCTCTGTACCAATTATCTCCTGCAGCAAATCTACCAGTGGCTAATTTGGCGATAAGAACCGCACCTGCCTGCCTCAACCGAACAACTAGCTCAGCATCTTCGTCAATTACCTGGTTCTTGAAATCTTCCGATCCCCAAGTAGTCGGGGCACCCGTAACAGAGAATAGATCTTTGACACCCCAGGGTATACCATGCAAAGGTCCTCGCCATTGTCCTCGCTGTAATTCTCGATCTGCTTTTTTTGCTTCATTATAGGCTCTGTCTTCCAATATCGTTACCGCACACAGCAATGTCGGATCGAATTTCTTCATCCGGTCTAAATAGATTTCGGTCAACTCTACAGAAGAGATTTTTCTCTGTCGAATGAGAGCGGCTAGTCTGTCCACAGGAAGAAAAGCTATCTCTGCAGGGTTGGTCGGAAGTGATCCTGTCCAAGGATCAATCCCTATTTCACTGATTTGAGAAGGACTCCCTCCATCCTCCTTCCATAACCTATCTAAGAGGGCACCTGTACCGCCTGGGTTAGCCTGGAACTGCAAACATGGAGACTCACCATTACCGAGAGGACTCAATGCTTCCTGAAGAATACGACCCTCTAGGTTGGGCACAGCTTTGTTTATGTTCGAATTAGTTGACTCACGCGAAACGGCTCCCACACCAAGACCGACACCTGCGGCCATTTTCAAGAAGCTTCTACGTTGTAGTTCCCTGGCCATCCCTAAGTTATCATCAGAGCTTCTCGGCATTTTCTAATCTCCGTTTGTTAAACATGATTCCAGATCAATAGCTAAGCTTGTCAAAATAGTTGCCAATGTTGTGCTGGTCGACCTTCCTAGAAAATTATACCTTAAGACTAGGATTTTCATTCTAGACAATTAACATTATAGTAGCACTGTCACCTCTTTGATATTTAGCACCTGTGTGTAAGGGATGGCCAATGATCCAAAACACACGACAACAGGGAACAGAAGATGCCAATTTACGAATACCTCTGTAAATCTTGTGAAACCAATTTTGAATTGCTTGTCCGAGGGGAAATGACACCGACTTGTCCAACATGTGAAACGGACAACTTGGAAAGACTTATTTCTTCGCCATCAGTGCATTCCACAGCTCGAAAGGCAATGAGCATGAAAGCTGCTAAAAAAAGAGACGTTGCACAGGGAAAAGACAGAATGAACGAACAAAGAAAATACGAGTTAGCCCACAACGACTGATTACAGCCCAGCTTTCACTTACCCTGTTATCAGCACCGAAGATTTTCGGTTAGACAGGTCCTAAGCGTGGCTCCAACTTTTCA
>JBJKYO010000008.1:0-13919 GCA_045561015.1 Longimicrobiales bacterium
CATGCTTACTTTGCGGGAGCTCCTTTACTGATTGCGCATCGAGGTGGAGCTAAGTTAGCGCCTGAAAATACCATGGAAGCGTTTCAGCAAGCTGTGGAAACCTGGAGTGCTGACATTCTAGAAACGGATGCCAGGTTGACCTTGGATGGCAGGGTGGTGCTGGTTCATGATGCTACGAGCAACCGCACCTGTGACAAGTCTGGTCAAATTAGTCAAATGAAGTGGTCCGAAATAAAGACCTTAGATGCGGGTTACCATTTTAGAGATATCAAGAATGAAATCAGTTATAGAGGTAAGGGTGTTCGTATTCCACTTTTGGAAGAGGTTCTCGAAGCTTTCCCTCATACGCGGATCAATGTAGAGGCAAAATGTCCTGAAGTAGCGGGGCCTTTACTCAAAGCAATAAACAGGCAGAATGCTGATGGGCGAGTACTTCTAGCTGCCAAAGTAGAAGCTGATCGAAAAAAAATTGATTTATATGAAGGACCTTGGGGTGCTTCCAGGAGAAATATAGCTAGTTTCTGGGCCGCCAGACACTTGGGATTATTGCGGTTTTATCACCCGACATTTGATGCCTTGCAGGTTCCAGAGATTTGGAATGGGTTAAGAGTCGTGACTCCTGATTTTGTGAAGGATGCACACGATTTGAATATTCCTGTCCACGTCTGGGTAGTTGATGAAGAGGAAGATATCCGAAGACTTCTATCTTGGGGTGTAGACGGCATCCAATCAGACCGTCTGGATATTCTTTACAAGGTTCTGGAAGATGTGCTTAGCAAGAGACTTTCCCATGCTGTGTGACTTGAACTCTAGGTTCCAGGAACACGTGGAAGAAAAGAAGTTGTTTTCCAAGGACGATGGGCTACTCATAGGTGTTTCCGGAGGTCTGGATTCTCTGGTTTTATTACATCTGCTCCACTTCGACCCCGTTTTTGCTGGTTTGAATATTGTTATTGGGCATTTCGATCATGGGATGCGCAACCAAAGCCATCTTGATGCTTTGTGGGTTAAAGGTCTGTCTCAAGCTTGGGGAATTCGTTGTGAGATCGGGCGAGCCAATAATATTTTATCTAGTGAAAATGACGCGAGAATAGCCAGGTATAAGTTTTTAGAGGATAAAAGGGATTCTTTAGGTTTGGATTGGCTTCTTACTGCCCACCATGCCGATGATCAAGCCGAAACAGTTTTGTTCAGGATTCTGCGTGGGACGGGTGTATGGGGTTTAAATGGTATTTTGGAGTCTAGGTCACCAGCGATACTGCGTCCTTTACTTTCTTTCTCTAGGGATGAACTAGAGAAATATGCAAAGAGGATGGGTATTCAGGCTCTCCAAGACCCCTCCAATCTCGATACTGGATTTGCTAGAAATGCGTTACGCAATGAAATTCTGCCCCAGATTGAGGAGAATGTGGCCTCAGGTGCTCGACATTCTTTAATAAGGCTTAGCCAGATTGCTAATGAGAATCGGAATGCTTGGAGCTCTGTACTTCAAAAAATTTACGCTGATTTAATATTGAGCAGTGATTCAGACAGGATGATTCTAGACCGAAACTTTTTCTTGTCGTTTAACGATGAAGCTTGCGCTATAATACTGCGAGAGCTGTGCCAACAGTTTGCTGTCAATCTGAGTGGGAGTGCCACAACATCAGCATTGGTTTTTTCTAGGAAATCACAAAGTGGGAGCCGGATTAATATAGGAGGTTCGATGTCGTTAATTCGCTCCTTTGACAACTTGTTATTGGTGAAAAATAAATCGAAACTGATGGGAGAATCATTTGTAATAGAAGTTCCAGGCGTTGGCATTGCTGACCTAACTTTAGGAAGAAAAAGATGGACAACCTCTTGGTCAACAGAGGTTGTCTTGGAAGATGCTTGGTGTGAGGTTTTTTGTTTAGAACAACTTGCATTTCCACTGTGCGTTAGAAATTGGAATCCAGGTGATAAAATTACATATTCTTACGGATCGAAAAAGTTAAAAAAAATCTTTTCGGAGAAAAAAATGTCGGTTGAACGCCGATTTGAAACACCAGTAGTAGTTGATGCTGTGGGAAGGACCTTGTGGATTCCTGGTGTTTCCAGAACTTCTTTGTTTATTGCGGGTAAAGAAACCGGGATGTTTTCCATGTCAGTCTCGAGTTCGGCGAAGTCTTAGTTAACATCTGATGAGTCGGCGAGTTGTTTGGCCTTTCAGGTTTGGACAAGCAACTTCCTTATTGCCCTAGATATAGCGAGTTTGAGATGGTAATGACAACAATCTAAATGGTTTCTTAAACAAATATGACGGAAAAAAATCAGCCACCGAAATCTAATGAAAGTTCTCTAATGACCAGGTTTTCCAAAACTGGTGCTGTATGGGTTCTTTTGTTCATAGTATTCGTGATGTCCAGCCAACTATTCAGTAATCAGCAAAGTGGGATTGCAGAATTCACTTATACTGAATTCAGAAGTCAGCTGTCTAGAGATAACATCTTAGAAGTGACAGTTGTTGAAAGCCAGAAAATAGAGGGTGAATTGAGGGTTCCTTACGTCTCTGACGGGGAGAATTTCCAAAGTTTCACCACGATGCTCCCAGGAGAAATGAACGCTCAGCTATTGGCTGAACTGGAGCAACAGGGCGTCGAAATTTCAGGAAGACTGGAAACACAGGGATGGGGATCAATCCTTTTAGGGATGTTACCCTGGTTACTATTCTTAGCTTTCTGGCTTTGGATATTTCGGACCATGCAGGCTGGCGGGAATAAAGCCTTCCAGTTTGGACGTTCAAAAGCCAAGCTTATTACACCAGATACTCCTAAGGTAACTTTTGCTGATGTCGCTGGGGCGGAAGAAGCGAAAACGGAACTTCAGGAGATAATTGAATTTCTAAAGGATCCAGAGAGATTCGCGAGACTAGGGGGCAGACTTCCTAAAGGGGTGCTACTAACCGGGCCTCCTGGAACAGGTAAAACGCTGTTGGCTCGTGCGGTTGCTGGAGAGGCAGAAAGACCTTTCTTCCAGATGTCCGGCTCTGATTTCGTAGAGATGTTTGTTGGTGTAGGTGCTTCTCGAGTAAGAGACCTATTCGAGCAGGGCCAGGAAAATGCTCCATGTATAATGTTCATAGATGAAATCGATGCTGTAGGGCGTCATAGAGGGGCTGGGTTAGGTGGTGGGCACGATGAACGGGAACAGACCCTTAATGCTTTATTAGTGCAAATGGATGGTTTCGAAACGAATACGGGTGTAATACTTCTCGCCGCTACAAATCGTCCGGACGTCTTAGACCCAGCACTTTTAAGGCCTGGTCGTTTTGACCGTCAAGTTGTGGTCGATGCTCCTGACCTGAAAGGCAGGGAAGGCATTCTTATGGTGCATGCGAAGAAACTTCCACTAGATACTGATGTGGACCTAAAAACAGTGGCGAAAGGGACGCCAGGATTAAGTGGTGCTGATTTGGAGAATATATGCAATGAAGCGGCGCTTTTGGCCGCCAGGGAAGATAGTGATAAGGTAGCGATGAAGCATTTTGAAGACGCTAAAGATAAGGTGATGTTGGGGACAGAGAGAAGAAGTATGGTGCTAACAGAATCAGAGAGGGAATTGACTGCTTATCATGAAGCGGGTCACGCTGTGGTGGGACTTCGACTTCCAGGCCTAGATCCTGTGCACAAAGTCACAATAGTTCCAAGAGGTCGCGCTCTGGGAATCACTGCTAGTTTGCCCAAAGAGGATCGTCACACCTATACGAAGGAATGGCTAGAGGGACAGCTGTGTATGCTTTTTGGCGGTCGAGTAGCGGAAGAGATGATTTTCGGACCCGAAAAAATTACTACTGGAGCAGGGAATGATATCGAAAGGGCCACGGCTATGGCACGTCAGATGGTTACCCGCTTTGGTATGTCTGAAGTTGTTGGATTGATGACTATTGGGCAGAACGATCAGGAAGTTTTTCTTGGCAGAGAGCTAGTACAACGAAGAGAAGTTTCGGAGCATAAGGCTCAAGAGGTAGACAATGAAATAAAAAGGATTTTAGACGAAAGTCTAGCAAATACACGTAATATTCTGGCAAAGCATAGGGGTCTGCTTGAAACGTTAGCAAAGGCTCTCTTGGAGAGAGAAACGCTCAATGCAGATGAGATTAAATTACTGAACGAAGGAAAGACACTAGCTCCTTTGGAAGAAGAAGATAGTGAGGAAATGAATAGCGAAAGTGCAGAACAAGACCCTGCAGAGGCAGATCTGTCAGATCCTTCAGACACTGCCAAGGAACCAGATTCCTTGATCAAGGATGGATTAGATGAAAAAACCCCTGACTAACAGCCGCGACTTTTTAGTCTGATGGAGCAGTTACGGTTTTTGGTTCCTGGTTGGGGTGAAATCTTAGAGATTTTATTGGTTGCCTTGTTGTTTTTCCGCATTTTAATGGTAATCCAAAGAACAAGAGCAATGCAGATTTTGATGGGCCTCTTGGTGTTGGCAAGTATTTATTTAATTTCGCAGCTCCTGAATCTTCAGCTTTTAGAGTATTTGTTGGAGACTTTATTCCAATACGGTGTCATTGCGGCTTTAGTAGTTTTTCAGCCAGAGCTTAGGACCGCTCTGAGCAGTTTGGGCGAGAATAGGTGGTTTAGGGAGGCTAAAGGCGGTTCAGAAGATTTACTGATCGAAAAAATCGTATCTGCCGTAGAAACTCTGGCGAACAAAAAGATAGGTGCAATCATTGCCATTGAAAGGCAGATTTCTCTAGATCCATACGGAGAGACTGGCAGTGAAGAAAAGATTACAGTTTCCTCCGAAATACTGGAGACAATTTTTACCCCTGGTAGTCCGTTACATGATGGGGCTGTAATCATAGTGGGTGATGAGATCAGATCAGCTGGGACAATCCTTCCATTGGGAAGTCTTCAGATGGATTATAATAAGCTTGGCACAAGGCACAGAGCAGCTATTGGGCTGAGTCAAGAAACGGATGCGATCGTCATCGTTGTGAGTGAAGAGACTGGTAACATTTCTTTTGCTGAAGGAGGTCAGTTACAGACCAAGATTCAGCCGTTGCGACTTAGAGAGAAATTAGCAAGAGTATTACTGGATCAGTCCTTCGACAACTGAGGGCTAGCCAGTTGGAACATATACGTTTAAAATACTTTTTTCTCGAGACTATAGGAATTTACTGGTAACGGCACTAAATTGTCGCCGTTCCTGGAGATTCTGTCTTGAAACTGAAGACAAGCTAAACTGGAAAAACGTACACAAGGAGTATTGGATTGGATTCTAGTCAATATCATTTGCTCTCGCTGTTCTCAGATGGTGGCCTGATGATGTACCCGCTGGTCATGTGCTCTCTGATAGCTGTGGGGGTCATCATTGCGAAATTATGGACGCTTTCCGTAGCCTATAGAAGCACTAAGAAAGTTCTTTCGGAGGTAGAGGAATTTGCCGAACAAGGAAGAATAGAAGAAGCCCTGGAGATTGCGGGGAAACGTCCTGGTCCAGCCGCAGCCATTTTGGTTGCAGGATTGAGACGCATAAGTCAGGGTGATGCAGGGAAAGAATTAGCAGCAGCCATTCGCACTACAGGAACAATAGAGTTGGGGTTTCTCGAGCGTGGATTGGTCATTTTAGCAACTATCGCAAATGTCGCCCCGCTGATGGGATTCCTGGGGACAGTTGTGGGTATGATATTGGCTTTTGCCGCAATTGAAGCTGCAGGGGATGTAGATCCAACTCTGGTGGCTGGTGGCATTAAAGTAGCTTTGCTTACTACTGCGACTGGGTTGCTGATCGCTATTCCAGTTAATATTGGGTACAACTTTTTCGTGACACGAATAGACACATTAATAATGCAGATGGAGCAAGGAGCTCAAAAGGTTTTGGATATAGCGTATACGCATGGAAATAGCCAGCCCGCTTTTTCTGCACGGGAAGTCAGCAATAATTTTGGTGCTGAGTGAGGTATTAGGTCGTTGAGATTGTTATTTAGTAGCTTTCTAAATAGAAACACATTAAAGAAAGGATCTTAGAATGGCAGTGATGGACAAGAAAAAATCTAAAGTAAGCGATGAAGTGCCATCATCCTCAATGGCGGACATTGCTTTCCTTCTCCTAATTTTCTTTTTGGTGACAACTACCTTTCCCAAAGACGCTGGACTGGCGATAGTTCTTCCAGAACAGGGTGAGGATGTAGCTGTTAGCCAGAGAAACATTCTCCATATAGTTATTCAACCTAATGGAATTGTGGACGTGAAGAGAGGCGAAAGTCCTCAGGTGCAGCAGGTACGACCTGAAGACGTGGAATCGATTTGGCGTCAAGATGTGGCTGCCAACGAAAATCTAATTGCCGCGGTCAAAACTCATCCAGACGCACCTTACAGATTCATGGTGGATGTGCTTGATGCACTTCACACTGCGGGTGCTGAAAGAATATCACTTCAGATCTTAGAATAGAGGGTTAGAGATATGCCAATTAAGAGCGGAGGTTTTTCAAGAAAGTCAAAAACTTCTTCCGAAGTACCGTCATCCTCGATGGCGGACATTGCTTTCCTTCTCCTAATTTTCTTCATGGTTTCGACTGTATTTCAGAAAGATAGGGACAGACCCATCGAATGGCCGGAAGCTGAAGCAACTCAGAAGATCGATGAAAAAATTAAGAATATCCTAAATATTTGGGTGGAAAGGAACGGTGATATATTCATCAACGATCGCCCCTATGCTATGCCCGATGTCGCGCCTACAGTGGGTCCTTTATACGCGGCTTCCGATAGAGCTCTAGTGATTTCAGTGCGGTCAGATAGGGAAGTGAGATACTCCACCATTGATTTATTGCAGCAACAATTGGTAGCGGCTGGTGTGATGAGGGTAGTTTTCGCTACTGAGCTTGAACAACGAATGACGAGGGAAAGACGATGAATACTGAGGATACCAGTCAAATGAGTGAGGGAACGGGAGCATCTTCAGAAACGGCTAACGATCTTTTTAAGCGGAGTTTTGACTCCTGGTTTTGGGGATCTATGATAGTTGCAACATTTGTGCATGCTGCGCTCTTTCAGTTCTGGCCCACGCTGACAGCAGAAGACGTCTCATTTTCAGCGGAAGAACTAGAAGCGATAGAGCTTCCTCCAGAGATCGAAATACCGCCGCCGCCAGAAGCTATCTCTAGACCTGCTACTCCTGTGATAGCAACGGCTACGGTGGATGAAGATATAACTATTGCCCCGACCACTTTCGAGGATAATCCAGTAGAAGATTTGCCGCCGCCGCCAACAGAAACGACAATGGATATAGCGGCAGCACCCACCTTTACGCCAATGACGGTCCGGCCAGAAATAAGGAACAGATCTGCTGTCATCCAGGCGATGGAAAGAGGTTATCCTCCTATCCTTCGGGATGCAGGTATTGGAGGTCAAGTTCTGGTTTGGTTTTTTATTAATGAACAGGGTCGGGTAGTTGACAATAGGATTGCTAACAGTTCTGGCAATGCACAGCTAGATGAGGCCGCACTGCGCGTTGCTTCGGTCTATGAATTCACCCCTGCTTTAAACCGTGATCAGGTTGTCCCTGTATGGGTGCAGATACCGATTACATTCCAGGTCAGGTAGCGGGCTGTACGACTATTCTCTGTTGAGATAAAACCTCGCCGGCCTCATGAGCCGGCGAGGTTTTTTTGGTCTTATCTATAAAGTGATCTAAGAATATGAGTCAAGCCACATATAAATCACGAGTGGAAAAAGCACTGGCCAGTATTATCGAAAAGATCGAGAAAGCTGCTGTCAGGAGTGGTCGTAATCTGCGGGATATAACAATCGTGGCCGTGACAAAATCTCATCCTGTCACAGCAATCATAGAGGCTATAGACTGTGAGGTGTTTGACCTGGGAGAAAATAGAGTGGCTGAGCTTAAGATGAAGCAGAGCGAAGTGACTGACGACAGAGTAAGATGGCATATGATAGGCCATCTCCAGGGGCGTAAAGTTGCGGGTGTTTTGGGCGCGACTCATTTGATCCATTCGGTAGATTCTTTAAAACTTGCCAAAAAGCTGTCTTCTAAAGCGGTCGAATCAGGGAAGAAAGAGCAGGTGCTTTTACAAATCAATGCCTCCAGAGAGTCCACAAAAGGGGGTTTTATCTTTCCAGAGATGGAAGCGGATTTGTACAGTGCTCTGGCCTTGCCAGGGTTAAGAATAAGAGGGCTCATGACAATGGCACCTTTTACGGATGACACTAAAATGTTGAGAAATACATTCAGGACAGTGAGGGAACTACAGCAGGATTTAAACAAATCGCACAGATGCACGGGTGAAGAACTGTCGATGGGTATGTCTAACGACTTTGAAATAGCCATCGAAGAGGGAAGTACAATGGTCCGATTGGGAACAGCACTTTTTGGAAGACCAATTAAGCAATAACCATAGTCGTTTATTGTCAATTTACTAATCAGGGGTAGGATTTGATGCGATATCCAGGAGTTCCAGAAACAATTGTGGGACTGGAGGAAGAGACACTTTCTCGTTGGACTGAAGAAGACCTCTTTCAAAAAACTCTGCAATCGAATACGGACAGTGATAATTTTGTGTTTTATGAAGGTCCTCCTACAGCTAATGGACGTCCTGGTCTACACCATATAATAAGTAGGACTATTAAAGATTTGGTCTGTCGTTTCAGGACTATGGAAGGATTCCGTATTACAAGAATAGCTGGCTGGGATACTCATGGCCTTCCAGTAGAGATAGAGGCGGAAAAAAGGCTTTCAATTTCAGGAAAGCCTGAAATAGAGAATTTCGGAATTGAGAAATTCAATAAAGTATGCCGGGACTCAGTTTTCACTTATAAAGATGAATGGGAGAAGCTCTCTGAACGAATCGGCTACTGGTTGGACTACGACGAACCATATGTGACTTTTCACAATGATTATGTAGAGAGCGTCTGGTGGATTTTGAGTCAGCTGGCTGACAAGAATTTCTTATACAAAGGCCATAAAAGTGTTCCTTACTGTCCGCGCTGCGGAACTGGCCTGAGTTCGCATGAAGTGGCCCAAGGTTATCGGGATGTTGAAGACCCTTCCCTCTATTTCTTATGCCCCTGGGTCACCGAAAGTGGTGATCTAGATCCAGAAGGTAGAAATTTCCTAGTGTGGACTACAACTCCTTGGACTATTCCATCTAATGCAGGATTAGCTTTGCATCCAGATCTGGAATACGTACAGGTTCAAAAAGATGGCAAAACATTGGTCATTGCAGAGAAAAGGTTGGAGGAGGTTTTAGGTGAAGACTGCGAAATCGAAAGACGGTATAAAGGGTCCGATCTTTCCCAAGTGAAATATGCCAGGCCTTTGGAGATCCTAGATATAGGAGAAGACTACAGTAAGGGCTGGTTCGTAATAAACGAAGAATTTGTCAGTTCGGAAGATGGAACGGGAATCGTTCATTTGGCTCCTGCTTTTGGTGCCGATGACTATGCGGTTGGTCAAAGATATGGTTTGCCACTTTTGAAGCCAGTCGATGAAACTGGTTGTTTCACCGATGATCTAGAGCTGATAGGAGGACTATTTGTTAAGGAGGCTGACAAAATTCTCATTGAAGCCCTCAGTCAAAATGGAAAACTTTTTCGCCATTCAAAAGAGGTTCATTCATATCCCCATTGCTGGCGTTGTGAGTCACCTTTGATTTATATGGCCAGAGAATCATGGTTTGCTAAGACCTCTGACTTGCGAGACGAGATGTTGCTGGGCAACGATGGGGTTAATTGGGTTCCTTCTGAAATTGGTCGGGGTCGTATGGGGGAATGGCTAAAGGGAAATGTAGACTGGGCTCTTTCAAGAGAACGCTACTGGGGCACCCCTCTGCCATTATGGGTATGCGATAAAGAATCTGAACACCGCCATTGGATCGGGAGTTTTGAAGAGTTAGAAACACGAGTTGGAAAATTGGATCCAAATTTTGATCCACACCGTCCCTATATTGATGAATTGACCTGGAGATGTGACTTATGTGAAGGAACTATGACGCGGTCACCAGAGGTTATAGACGCGTGGTTTGATTCAGGTGCAATGCCATATGCGCAATGGAATTATCCTTTTAAAAACCAAGAAACATTTCGAGATCATTTTCCAGCGGATTTCATATGCGAGGGTTTGGATCAGACTCGTGGGTGGTTCTACTCTCTGATGGCTATTGCGACTATGCTGGGTGAAGAGGTCCCATTCAGAAACGTTATAGTCAATGGCCTTATCTTAGACGCTGAAGGTCAAAAGATGTCCAAGTCCCGAGGTAACGCTGTTGATCCTTGGGAAGCAATTTCATCACACGGTGTCGATGCTATACGTTGGTACTTAATCACCGCAAGTAATCCTTGGGTACCCAAGAGATATGATGATGCAGCTGTTCAGGAAGGCTCACGTAGATTCTTGGATACCCTGCTAAATAGCTACAAATTTTTCGCATTGTATGCTAACGCTGAGAATTGGGAGCCATCTGGAGGGTCACAACAGAAAACAAGTGACCAGAATCTTCTAGATACTTGGGTTATATCAAGGCTTAACTCAGTAATCGAAGAAGTTAGAGATGAGTTGAACAGTTATCAACTTACTAAAGCTTATCGTAGGTTAGGTGAGTTTGTAAGTGAGGATTTGTCTAATTGGTATGTGAGAAGATCTAGGCCTCGATTCTGGGGAAGCCTTGATGAGTCAGATACTGAACAGGCATTTCAGACATTGTGGAATTGTCTCAGGAAAGTATGCCTGCTCGCAGCTCCAGTGACCCCCTTCATGTCAGATTGGATCTTCAGGGGTCTCACGGAAAGAAGCGTGCATCTCGAAGAGTTTCCCAAGCCTGTAGAAGAAGACTATGACGAGAGTTTAGAGAGTGAGATGGAGGTCGCAAGGGTATTGGTCTCCATGGGGAGATCGTTGAGGGAAGAAGTTCGGATTAAAGTGAGACAACCCTTGAATAACATAGTAGCTGTTGTTCCTTCCGATACCATACCTAGGCAGGAGCTTCTAAGGCTTGTGGAAGATGAATTGAACGTCAAGAGGATAGATTTTCCCGATTCTAATTCTAAAGAAGATTTGTTTTACCTTAGTGCTAAGCCCAATTATAAAATCCTGGGACCGAAGTTCGGAGGAGAAACAGAAACTGTTGCCAGTATTATTAAAAAATTATCTTCTGGTGACATCTCAAATCATCAGGCAGGAGGCTCGCTTTTTATAGAAGTCGATGGGGAACAGGTGGAACTAGAATTGGAAGATTTTGATGTTAAAGAGGAGGCCTATGGAGATTTAGTGCTTAGATCCGAATCAGGCTATTTGGTAGCTATAGATCCTAGAATTGATGAAAAACTAAAGGCCGAAGGATGGGCGAGGGAGTTGATTAATAGGATTCAGCGGTTTCGTAAAGATTCTGGATTACTAATCACAGACAGGATAGGTGTAGGATTGTCTGGAAGCGAACCGATTGTGCAGGCGGCTGAGGAACACAGTGACTTTATTTGCAGTGAGACATTGACTATAGACTGGAAAATCCTTTCCGAATCTGACTGCGACGGGCAATATGATAATGTCAAATCTGTAGAGATAGATGATTTTCAAGTGAAAATCGGTTTAAAAAAAATAGATCTAAACGGTAGTCCTTATTGAGAAGTTCTGATTTTGGAGATTTAGTTTTGGAGAACCAGGGTACGCAGGTCTATACTGTCTCAGAAGGCGGTGAGAGGTTAGATGGTTATCTGGCCAGAGAGTCTTCCTTTTCAAGGTCTCGTGTACAGGCTCTCATAGGAGAGGGTAGGGTTCTAGTGGATGGGAAAGCTGCTAGAAAATCAGATAGGGTTAGGACGGGCCAAGAAGTGGAGGTTAGGGTGCCACCCATTACCCAGATTGATCTCCGCCCAGAAGCCATACCAATCGAAATAATTTATCAGGATAGTTTTCTGGCAGTGGTCAATAAACCAGCTGGCTTAGTGGTACATCCAGGACCAGGTCATAGGGATGGAACACTTGTGAACGCAATGTTACATCATATCAAAGATTTATCTGGGATCGGAGGGAAGCTTCGTCCTGGTATAGTGCACAGGTTGGATCGCTACACATCTGGATTAATGGTAGTAGCTAAAACGGACAAGGCACACAACATTTTGTCAAAGGCCTTGGAAAAACGTGAAGTCAAGCGATTGTACATGGCTGCTACCTGGGGTCACTTGAAAGAATCGCCTCTTGAAATTGAACGACCTATAGGAAGAGACCCTAGGGATCGACAGAGAATGGCTGTGGTTAGCACAGGTCGTTATGCAGTTACTCGATTTAGGGTTGTGGAGCGTTGGGTAGGTGCCGAATTGCTCGAGGTTGCTTTGGGTACTGGACGTACTCATCAGATCCGGGTTCATTTGGCTCATATCGGGCATCCCGTCATAGGAGACGAAGTTTATGGTGCTGGTTGGCAGAAAGGCATGAGTGGAGATAAAGTCAGTAAGTGGGCTCGAGAAATGCAAGGACGGATTAAAAGACAATTCCTACATGCTTGGAGGCTCTCGTTCTGTCATCCTGACACTGGAAAGCTGATGAGGTTCGAGTCAACCCTTCCAGATGATTTGAGGGAGTGCGCTCAGTGGGCGGCTGGGGATACCCTCTAGCAGTCGACATGGGTGAGAATGATCTTTAAGATCGGTAGGATAAATGTTCTGAAAGAACGCACATGACAAAACTATTAATTGATTCCAGGAGAACTTTGTGTCGCGCATTTTGCTAGTGGACGACGAATCGGATATAAGGTCGGTATTCCGAGATAAGTTGGAAGTTTCGGGATTTGAAGTAGAAGAAGCTGAAAGTGCGGAAGGGGCTTTGGCTAAGTTGCATAATTTCAAACCAGATCTGGTGATTACAGACATTCGTATGGATGGAATTACTGGATTAGAGCTTCTGGCAAGGATTCGCGAGTCTATGAATGAGGTAGATGTGATAGTCATGACGGGTCATGATGCGATGGCTTCTGCTGTAGAGGCCATGAAGTTAGGAGCGTTTGATTATTTGGTAAAACCTGTTGGCCTGGAAGAGATGCAACTTGTCGTGGATCGCTGTTTGGAAGAGCGCAGGCTTTCTCGAGAGCAACGAGGACAAAAGAAAAAGGAACAGGCTTCGGAAAGGAACAAGCGAACTATCGTTGGTCGAGATCCTAGGATGATAGAGATCTTTAAGATGGTAGGGATCTTGGCCCGCAATCGTGCCACTGTTCTGATCAGGGGAGAAACAGGTACAGGCAAGGAACTGGTGGCACGTGCGGTTCATGATCACTCTTTGCACGCTGAGGAACCTTTTATTGCAGTGAATTGCACTGCTTTGGCAGATACTCTTTTGGAATCGGAATTATTCGGACATGTCAGAGGAGCCTTTACTGGAGCAGTTGCTGGGAAAAAGGGTTATTTTGAGCTGGCAGGAAAAGGAACGATTTTCTTAGATGAGATTGGGGATACGTCTCCCGAGTTTCAAAGTAAGCTCCTTAGGGTTTTACAGGAAAGGCAATTCTATCCAGTAGGAGGAGAACAGCCCAAAACCACTGGGGCACGCGTAGTTGCAGCTACTCATCAACATATGGAAGACCTAGTAATGGAAGGCGGCTTTCGTGAAGATTTGTACTTCCGCCTGAGGGTCGTTGAGATTCAGGTCCCTAGTTTACGGGAACGGGAAGGTGATATCCCACTGCTTGCCGAGCATTTGCTTGCTAGAGTTCGTTCAGAAATCGGAAGTTCTGTGGACAAAATTTCCGACGAGGCCATGGCATGTCTGGAAGAATATGAATGGCCTGGCAATGTCAGAGAACTAGAGAATGTGTTAACTAGAGCTTCCATGGTAGCTCGAAATGAGATTGTGGTTCCTGAACACCTGACTTTGGGAGCTTGGAAAAAGAACTATAAAGGATCGAATGTTATAGAAGAAGACCTGATGGATGAGGATGATATGAG
>JBJKYO010000009.1:0-13648 GCA_045561015.1 Longimicrobiales bacterium
ACATAGCGTCCATTACAGTCCGTGGTCGCAGCAATAGCTTTATTATTTTCACGCAGACGGACAACTCCAGCGTCGGCGCCTGGTTTTAGTATGGTGTTGGTCCTCACGGTGGTGTCATACTGACGATAAATCCATTGTTTAGAACTTATATTAGGTGATCCCAGCAGATCCAGGAATACCTCTTCGCAATTGGATGGCTTTGTTTCTATATCAGATAGATCCCTAGACCTGAGATCTTTGATTTGGATAGATTCCTCGCCTTCTCGTTCGTAAGTAGGACAATCTTCAGTAAGGGCTAGACAAGGTATTGCTGCGACTGTTTGATTTCCTTCAGTTACTTTAAATAGGCCGTCGTCTGTGACTCTCCCAATTTCATCAGCCTCTAATTCCCATTTTGTTAAGATGTTCTTTACCTCTTTCATATGGCCTGTTTTAACAACTACTAGCATACGTTCCTGAGATTCAGATAGAAGTATCTCATAGGGAGTCATATTAGGCTCACGCACTGGGACTGAATCGATATTGATTTCTACTCCATTGCCAGAACGTCCGCCCATTTCAGAAGCGCTTGAAGTAATGCCTGCCGCACCCATATCTTGTATGCCCGTTATATATCCACTGTGAATGAGTTCTAAACTTGCCTCCAATAGCAATTTCTCTGTAAACGGGTCACCCACTTGCACCTGAGGTCTACTGGCCTGTGAGTCTTCTGTAAGTTCTTCGGAAGCGAAAGTGGCTCCGTGTATACCGTCTCTACCAGTGGCTGTTCCAACGGCTACTAGAAGGTTTCCGACACCTTCGGCTTCACCTTTAATAAGGCTATCCTTTTTCATTAACCCGAGGCACATGGCGTTTACTATTGGGTTACCTTCATAACCTTTATCGAAGAAGACTTCACCTCCGATGTTAGGAATCCCAACACAGTTGCCATAGTCTCCCACACCCTTTACTACACCAGAGAAAAGATACCTAACACGTCCAGAGTTGAGGTCTCCGAATCTAAGGGAGTCAAGAACTGCGATTGGGCGAGCTCCCATAGTAAAAATGTCCCTCAAGATACCACCAACTCCAGTTGCCGCTCCTTGGTAAGGTTCAACCGCTGAAGGGTGGTTGTGTGATTCGATTTTGAAGACCAGAGCCAGATCATCTCCGATGTCAATAACACCGGCATTTTCACCTGGTCCTTGGATTACCCAGGGTGCCTTTGTAGGTAACAGTTTGAGCATTCTTTTCGAGTTCTTATAGCCACAATGTTCGGACCACATTGCACTAAACACACCCAGTTCGGTGAACGACGGTTCTCTGTGTAGTATTTCCTTTATTTTTTCATACTCAGAAGATGACAGACCATGCTCACTCACTAATTCAGGAGTTATTGTAGGGTCTCCTACTCGGGGTTGTGGGGTTGGCACATTCATACTGGTCTTGGATCTACAATATGGGCCAGTAGGCTTTTGAACAGGTCGAGTCCATCTACTGATCCTAGCACACTTTCCACGGCTCTCTCAGGATGTGGCATCATACCCATAACATTCCCATGAGCGTTGATGATACCAGCAATGTTGTTGGCTGATCCATTTGGATTACTTTCAATTGTAGTCTCCCCATTTTGATTTGCATACCTGAACATGACACGACCTTCTTTTTCAAGTTGGTCTAGTGCTTCCTGGTCAGCGTAGTAGTTACCCTCTGCATGTGCTATAGGCATTCGTAACGTTTTGTGATGTTCGTATGATGTTGTGAAGATGCTGGAGTTGTTTTCCACTCTTAGGGTCACTTCTTTGCTAGAAAATAGCAGCGATTCATTCCTAAGAAGCGCTCCTGGAAGCAAGTTTGCTTCACAAAGCATTTGAAAACCATTACAGATTCCCAGGACAGGCCCTCCGCTATTAGCAAATATTTGTACAGCTTCCATTATTGGGCTCATGGAAGCAATTGCTCCAGCTCTTAGATAGTCGCCATATGAAAATCCACCTGGGAGCATGACGACGTCAACATTTCCTAAAGATGAATCTTGGTGCCATCTAAATTCCGGACTACCCCCAATGAACTGCACACACTTGTACAGATCATAATCACAATTGGATCCTGGAAATGTTATGATTGCAACTTTCATTCAGAATTCTCGTTCTCTTCCAGAATCTGGATTTGGAAATCTTCAGTGACTGGGTTAGCCAGTAAACGCTCACACATAGAGGTCGCCATATCCAAAGCACTCTGTGGAGAGTCAGCGACAAGCTCCATCAATAAAAGTTTCCCAACTCTAACTTCTTGCACGTCTGGATAATCCAAGGATAGGAGGCCACTCTGTATAGCTTTCCCTTCTGGATCAAGTAAACCAGGACGAGGAATCACTCTAATCTCTAGTTGAAAACGGGTCAACTTTGGCCCTCCATTTTTCTGGGTTGATGGTGTATTGACGTTTGTTGAGTTTCCATTGAAGCAAATCCTCCGTATTCGACTGCTCTTGTTTCTTCATCCTCACTATCAACTATTTCTAGTAAGGGATCTTTTTCGGGTAACCTCTCCAATAAACCAAGAATTACTGATTTACTCAATCCCCATAGTGTATATGCTAGTAGTGCGGGGAAAAAGTAGTATGACGGTATAGAAATCGCGACCGCGATGTTTACGATTATCCAAAGAGAAGTAAATACACCACTAGTCGATCGTAGGCTAATTTTTGGAACTAAAGCATAAGGAATGTTGCTAAGCATGAGAGCACTGAGGACAATCAAAAGGATGGCGATTATGCGAGCCCATGGCATGGAGAACAAATGTTCCTGGAAAAGGGAGGTCTGACTAAACGGATAAAAAGTCGCCAGTACTATTCCTGGAGTAGGACAGGGAAGTCCATGAAAATATTTTTTTGGTTCTCCAGCTTGTTCCACATTGAATCGTGCTAATCTCACTACTACTGCCATCAAGTAAGTCAGGGGTAATATCCAGCTCCAATTTCCGTCAGAAAAATAGAGCGTATACATAATAAAAGCTGGAGCTACTCCAAAAGAAACTGCATCTACGAGGGAATCAAGTTCAGCACCGAATCTCGATCCAGTTCTAGTTGCTCGGGCAATACGACCGTCTAGCAAATCAATGATGGCAGCCCATACTATAAACCATGCTGCTTCTATAAAATCTCCACGAGTGGTCGCAATTATGGCATAAAACCCAAAGAATAGGTTGGCTAATGTAAATGCTGAGGGGAGTATTATAATTCCTTTTCGAAATTTCCCTGTACGAGTACGTTGCTGAGTCATGGGTTCAACTTGAAAGAGGTAATGGCTTGGCAAGCACGGTGACACCCCCTAGTGATTTATCTCCGACTTTGCACTCAATTTTCCAGTGGGTTGGAATGAAGAGGTCTACACGGGATCCGAACCGGATCAAGCCTATTCGTTCTCCCGGTTCCAGAATAGCATCTAGTTCAGGATAGGTGACAATACGTCGAGCTATGAGGCCAGCGATTTGTCGCACCATTACACTGCCATGCTGGGTGGCGATACCCAGAGAGGATTGCTCATTCTTTTCACTCGCTTTTTCATTCCAGGCGGCCAAGTATTCTCCATTTTTATAGAATTTATGTATCACCTTTCCCTCTATCGGGGCACGTTGAATGTGCACGTTGAAGATACTCAGAAAGATTGTGATACGGCGACAAGGACCGTCGAAGAAAGAAGGCTCATGGATCTCATTAATAGCAATAATTTTTCCGTCCGCTGGTGCTACCACGATATCCTGATCTACTGGTCGGTCCCTCTCTGGGTCTCTAAAAAACCAGGCGACTAAAATAGTTAGCACACTTAGAAGAACGGCTATAATGTACATCCATAGCCCTAAGACGAAAGTTGCCAACCAAGCTAATAAAGCTGAAACCAAACATATAATTATGAAAGGATATCCCTCTCGTGCACATTTCATTTATCCTACTCAAACTCTGGAGGACTAAAGGAATCCAAGTCTGTTCCTGTCAATTCCCTGAAGATTTTCAGGTATCTTGAAGTAGTTTCGTTAACTACTTCATCCGTTAAATTGGGTGGGGGTGGTTGTTTATTCCATCCCGAGATAGCGTCTAGAAAATCTCTAACTGGTTGCTTGTCCAAAGATGGTTGAGTTTCTCCTGGCTTGTATGTCTGCGCTGGCCAAAACCTTGAAGAATCTGGAGTTAATACTTCATCGATTAGAAGCAGCCTTCCATCTTTATGATGACCGAACTCGAATTTGGTGTCTGCTAAAATTATGCCTCTTTCCTTAGCAAAATTTGCGCCATGAGTGTAAATATGGAAAGACAGATTTTTTAATTGTTGTGCTTCCTCTTCACCTTGGATGTTAATTACTTCAGAGAAGGTAATATTTTCATCGTGTCCTGTGGTGGCTTTGGTAGACGGTGAAAAGATGGGGCTAGGTAGGGGCCCGTTCTCAATTAGCCCATCTGGAAGTTTTTCCCCAGCCAATGTTCCAGAATTTCGATATTCCTTCCACGCAGAACCAGATATGTATCCCCTCACCACGCATTCGACCATGACTGGCTTTGTTTTGTGAACCAACATGCTCCTGTTTATCCAATTGTCTGTTGAATTTTCTAGGTTGGGAAATCTCGACAGTATCTCTGAATGGTCAACACTAATCAGGTGATGGCTCAAGTCATTGCGCAGGGAATCTAGCCACCAGGCTGTGAGCTTGGTTAGAACCTCTCCTTTTCTCGGAATTGTCTGAGGCAGAATGACGTCAAAAGCACTGACACGGTCACTTGCAACCATCAGAAGCATGCTGTCGGAAACTTCATAGACGTCTCTTACTTTTCCCTGGTGCACCATAGGGAAGGGTATTGGATTGTTTGTTTTATTCATCTTTTAAACTCTGATGTTGGGGTTACTAAGGCGTTTTCTTGCTATTTTTTCTAGCCGATCCAGGTGCGGCTGTACGGACTCCTGTAAGAACTGATCCACTTGTTGATCCGATCGTCCAATGAACTTGGCAGGGTCGACTATGTTTTTCAATTGTTCAAGATCTAAATCAAAAAACTGGTCACTGGCTATCCTTTCTAGAAGATCGAGTGGCGCACCTTCTTTCTTCATGCGTTGTGATGCTTCCATGGAATGTTTGCGAATGCGTTCGTGCAGTTCTTGTCTATCACCACCATTCGCTACTGCCGCCATTAGAATTGTTTCAGAAGCCATGAATGGAAGATGCTCCTGCAGGTTTCTATCGATAACGGAACGATTTACCTTTAATCCTGAAGCAACATTTTCCAGTAAAACCAGTATTCCATCCATAGTTAGAAAGGCGTCGGGTATGGATAGACGACGGTTCACTGAATCATCCAAGGAGCGTTCAAGCCATTGAGTTGCTGCAGTGAACAAGGGGTTCTGAACCAGTGTTATAACATGGCGAGACATCCCGCAGATTCTTTCTGACCTCATAGGATTTCTTTTATAAGGCATTGCAGAGGAGCCTATTTGCTCTTTTTCAAAAGGCTCCTCTACCTCTTGAAGATTGGCAAGTAGCCTGAGGTCGTGTCCGAGTTTTGAAGTCGATGTTGCTAGATTAGCAAGACTGCCCAGAATTTGGGCGTCTACTTTTCTGGGATAAGTCTGACCAGTCACAGCATAGCTTTTTGCAAACCCCATTTTTTCGGCAACTGCTTTATCCAAAGATTCTACTTTCGCATGGTCTCCATCGAATAGTTGCAGGAATGACGCTTGTGTCCCGGTAGTGCCTTTGGCTCCTCTCAACCTGATCGTGCTGAGCCGGAATTCTATTTCTTCTAGGTCTAATAAAAAATCCTGAATCCAAAGGGTAGCACGTTTACCCACTGTGGTCGGTTGAGCTGGTTGAAAATGAGTGAAGCCCATAGTAGGAACGTCTCGGTAGACTTTCGCGAATGCTGATAGGGCAGAGATGCATCGAATCAATCTGTCTCTCACAAGTTCCAGAGCTTCTTTATGTAAAATCAAATCTGTGTTGTCTGTGATGAAAGCACTTGTCGCTCCCAAGTGGATGAAACTACGGGCTTTTGGAGCATCATCACCAAAAAGGTGCACGTGAGCCATTACGTCGTGCCGAAAGCGTTGCTCGTATTCTGCCGCCTTACTAAGATCTATATTGTCTAACTGTTTTTCCATTTCTTCTAGGCCTTCTGGGGAAATGGATAGCCCGAGATCCAGTTGGGAACTTGCCAGTGCAAGCCAGAGTCTTCGCCAGATACCATAACGCCGATTGCTGGCAAATATCCCTTGCATTTCCTCAGATGCGTATCTTTCGGATAGAGGATGTCTGTAAAGTGGACTGTCTGATTCAGTCATCAGTACTCCTATGAGAAGGCTCTGTCAGAATTATAAATAATTACATCATAATTTAAGAAAGATCATTGATTACTGTTCATTTTGGAAACAATCGAAAATGTGTTTAGAGTTGATGCGCGCATCTCACGGTTAGCAATTACTATTTTTGAATCTAAAGATCTCTACCCAACGTTTTCCAGTCATTCATAAAGCCTTCCAGTCCTTTGTCAGTTAAAGGGTGTTTCAGTAACTGATATAGTACCTTTGGAGGTATCGTGGCACAGTCTGCACCAACCATTAATGATTGAACCATGTGTAGAGGATTTCTTATTGATGCGGCCAAAATTTCCGTGCCAATGTCATAATTGTCGTAGATCTGGCGGATTTGAGATATCAAGTCCATACCATCACCAGAAATGTCATCGATTCGGCCAATGAATGGCGAGATATATGTAGCGCCAGCCTTAGCGGCTAGGTGTGCCTGTGTGGGCGAGAAACACAGGGTTACATTAACTGGGATACTTGATCTTGTAAGAGCTCTGCAGGCTACGAGGCCTTCTTCTGTCAGTGGCACTTTGATCACTATATTATCGGCTATCTCAAACAAAGTCTTGCCCTGTTGGATCATTCCCTCAGCATCCAATGCAACGACTTCTGCGCTGACAGGCCCTTCTACTGTCTCGCAAATTTCTCTGAATATGTCAGAAGGCTCTCGATCTTTAGCAACCCTAGCTAGCAGGGATGGGTTAGTAGTGACTCCATCTATCAAGCCAGCTTCAGCTGCTCTACGAATTTCAGTTGGATCTGCTGTATCTAAGAAAATTCTCATGTGTCCAATTCTATGGTTAAGTGTTCACGATTAATAGTCTTCAATATACTTCATTACAGTTGGGATAAGCTACATGGGTTAAAAATAGTCCTGTAGGTGGAGCGGGCGGTGATGTCACTAGAGAATGTTCAGGGCTCTCCAACAATGTTTCTATGTCTAATAAGGGCCTTTTCCCTATGGCTATATCGGTTATGGTCCCGACCAGGTAGCGAACCATGTGATGAAGGAATCGATTGCCGGTGATGCGCAGAGATAGGCCCAGGTCTTCCCAAGTATCCCATGAAGCTTCATGGATTGTACAGGTATATCCTCTTTCTTCTTGGCCAGATTTAGCAAATGATTTAAATGAATGCTCGCCAGTAATTCGCTCTGTTGCTTTGTGCAATAGGAGTTGGTTTAATTTGGTTCTAAAGGGCCAACACCATTTGTAATTGAATGGAGAGTAGGACTCTTCCGAAAGCCCAATATTATATAAATATGTTCTTGAAATCGCGTCATAGCGAGCATGGAAAGTGGGATTGACCAGTGAACTGCTCTTTACCCGTATGTCTGATGGAAGCAGTGAATTGAGTGCGTTGTGCAGTTTGTCCGCTACCCAATGAGTCGGAAGTGATACCGAGGCGACTTGCCCAGTAGCGTGCACTCCTTTGTCCGTTCTTCCCGAGCCCACCACTAGGCATGGCTCTCCGGTAAGGCCGAGCAACGTGGACTCTAGTTCGCCCTGCACGGTTCTTTCAATGGGTTGTATCTGCCAACCATGAAAAGCTGTACCATCATATTGAAGTATCAACTTCAGACAATGTCTATTTGTATTGTTCACGTTTCGAAGGTAGAAGGGGAATAGGAGTTGTCAAGCAGTGAAAGAGGGGTTGAATTATGTTGAGGGTCTGCAGAAAATATACGCAAGCTGTTTCATGGCAAAGCAAGGGAGTTTCTCATGAGTCAAAAAATCGATTGTTCTCGGGAACCTGGTGAGATCAGTGATCTTCTTAGCTTTGTAGCTGAAGGCAATAATTTGTCTGTTTCCCAGGCAGAGAATGTTTTTGACGCTTTCATGAATGACAGTGCATCACCAACACAAATGGCCGCCTTCCTAGTTGCACTGAAGGTAAAGGGTGTGGTTCCAACAGAGGTGGCTGGTGGGGTTCGCGCACTCCGAAAGGCCATGATTCCAGTAGCGGTCACGAGCAAGGACCGACTGATAGACACTTGTGGGACGGGAGGAGGTGATATAACGACTTTTAATATTTCAACTGCGGCAGCCCTAGTGGCTTGTGCTGCTGGTGCTCGGATAGCCAAACATGGGAATCGGTCGTTCACGTCCAAAAGTGGAAGTGCAGATGTATTGGAAGCGCTCGGAGTCAATATTGACCTGAGTCCTGAAAGCATGTCCCAAATATTGGAGGACGTAGGGATTGTTTTCATGTTTGCCCCACTCCTCCATCCTGCGATGAGGCATGTGGGGCCGGTTAGGAAGGAGTTGGGATTTTCTACTGTTATGAATATTCTGGGTCCTCTGACAAATCCTGCTTCAGTGAGTCGTCAATTGGTGGGGGTATCCGATCGGAATTTAGTCGGGCTTGTGGCAGAAACACTCAGAGAACTGGGTCACGACCGTGCTATGGTAGTGTATGGACAACCTGGAATGGATGAGCTTAGCCCACTTGGCTCGACTGTGGTTGCAGATTTATCCGGAAATGACATAACTGAGTATGTGATTTCACCGGCTGATTATGGAATGGAAGTTGCTACAGCAGAGGAACTTGCGGGTGGTGACCCCATAGAGAATGCGGAGGTTGTGTCCCGTGTTCTGAAAAACCGAGGGAGAGTTGGTGCTCGCAATGCTGTAGTCCTAAACGCTGCAGCCGCTCTCTATGTTTCTGGTGTGGCGGACACCATGGAGGTTGGAGTGGATAAGGCAGATAAGGTTTTGGAAGATGGCAAAGCCTTGTGGGTATTAGATCGTTTGAGACGTGCTTCCGCCTAGTACTCTAGCTTACAGATATTTTCTAATCACTCCCACTACGATTCCTTGTATTTGTACATTATCCGCTTCTTCTATGATTGCTTCCATATCGGGATTAGCAGGCTGGAGTCTAATCTTTCCATCAGCTTCTCTGTAAAACTTTTTGACGGTTGCTGTATCTCCACCCACGAGGGCTATTACGGTTTGCCCATCGCGTGAGGTGGGCTGTGCACTTACTACAACGTAGTCACCATCAAGAATCTGTTCTTCCACCATAGATTCTCCTTCCACCTTGAGCGCGAAAGTATTTGCTCCACTGTTTACCATGTCATGTGGGACACTGATAGTATCATTCTGTTGGATGGCTTCAGTTGGAGTGCCAGCTGGAACCAACCCAAGAAGGGGTATCTCCACTGCACCATTCGCTGGCTTTCTTTGAACTAGTTCTATAGACCGGCTCTCATTATAAGCCTTCCGAATATAGCCCTTCCGTTCCAGATTACTTATGTGTTCATGAACTGTTGCCAACGAAGAGTAGCCGAACGCTTCAGCTATCTCTTCAAAACTGGGTGCATATCCATTCTTATCAATAAAATGTTTAATGTGATTGAGGATCTCTTTTTGTCGTTTTGTCAGGGGCATAACAGTAACCTCTGGGAGACAATAAACCGAATAAGAACCGAAAATAACAATATCTGGATTTATGCATCAATGCAAGGTCGGAGCTTGGCATGAACATATTAGAAAAAATTATTGAGACTAAGTCTCTTGAGGTAAAAAATCTTAAAAGACACCTGAAAAACCTACTCCTCGAAAGCGAGAAAGTTTCTCCTCCAAGGGATTTCTTGAACAGCTTAATGTCGGATGATTTAGTAGGAGTTATTGCTGAAATAAAAAGAAGGTCTCCCGGGGCTGGAGCGATTCGTCCCAAGTTAAACCCCGTATCTTTAGCTACCAATTACGAATCATCTGGCGCTGTTGCTCTTAGTATTTTAACTGACACCAAATATTTTGGTGGGTCCCTGAAAGACTTGAGGAAGGTGAGGGACTTTGTTGGACTGCCGATTTTACGGAAAGATTTTATTATAGATGAGAGTCAGATATACGAGTCGCTTGTTTCAGGAGCGGATGCGATACTACTCATAGTGAGTGTGTTAGATGACGAACAGCTTCGTGACTACAGAGAAATGGCCGAGAGTCTGGGAATGGCAGCACTCATTGAGGCGCATGATCTTTCTGAGGTAGAGAGGGGTCTAAGTGCTGGAGCAAGCCTTCTCGGAATCAATAACAGAAATTTGAAAACTTTTGATACTAACCTCAAGACGACTATTGATTTGATTAGAGAAATCCCCCCTGAAGTAGTTTTAGTATCAGAGAGTGGAGTTCATAGTAAAGAGGATGTCAGCATGTTGGGCGAGGCAGGGGTTGATGCTGTACTTGTAGGAGAGTCGTTGTTGAGAAAAGATGATCCAGGCAAAGGTGTGCGAAATTTGTCAGGACAAGACAAACGGGGTAGGTCAGTTGGGTAATCTTCAAGTTAAAGTGTGTGGTCTGACTAATGTGGCAGATGCGATTCGAGCAGAAAGCGCAGGTGCCAATTATGGTGGAATGATTTTGTCCCAGGGCTTCGGAAGGAGCATATCGTTAGAAACGGTGACGAAAATTGTCTCAGCCATCAAAATGCCCGTGGTGCCAGTATTAGTAAATGAAGACATAGACACAGCAGAACACCTCAGCCGAACTGCCAAGGCTACTGTGATACAACTTCATGGAAAAGAAACATCGGCTTATGTTCAAGAACTAGCGATGCGAGGAGACTGGTCGATTTGGAAAGCGATTGCCGTAAAAGGAAAGACAGAAGTCCTGGAGGCGCTGGCTGAGTGGGAACCATACGTTGATGGAATTGTATTGGATGGTTGGAGCCCTGGTTCTCCAGGGGGGACAGGGACTAAATTTGCATGGGAAGAGATTGGTCCTGTCAGAGACAAATTTTCGGGTAATTTGGAATTAATTGTGGCTGGTGGGTTAAACCACACTAATGTTAGAGATGCCGTGGGTTGTCTCAGGCCAGATGCGGTAGATGTGAGTTCTGGGGTTGAGTCTCGTGTGGGTAAGAAAGACGGGCAATTAATGGAGTTGTTTATGCGAAACGCTAGGTCACTTGAACATCGTCAAATTGGACAGTTGTAGAAATGAACGAAGTCGATAAGTCACTGAAAGGGTCTGATCATCGGTTTGGTGTATTTGGAGGTCGATATGTACCAGAGACACTGATGCCAGCTTTAGAAAAACTGGAGTCTGTCTATGAGGAGATTAGAGCCGACGAGGAATTTAAAAAGCGACTGGAACTGTTTTACAGGGACTATGTTGGTCGCCCATCTCCACTGTACAGGGCGAGACGTTTAGAAAAATTCCTTGGTGCAGGGCCAATCTATTTGAAACGAGAGGATTTAAATCATACAGGGGCTCACAAGATCAATAATACACTGGGACAGGCTCTACTAGCACAACGGATGGGAAAGAAAAGGATCATAGCTGAAACGGGTGCTGGTCAGCATGGCGTAGCGACTGCCACTGCCTGCGCTCTGTTCAATATGAAATGTGTAGTCTACATGGGTGAATTGGACATAGAAAGACAGGCCCTCAATGTGTACCGTATGAAACTTCTGGGTGCTGAGGTAAGGCCAGTGAGTTCTGGCACAAGGACTCTTAAAGACGCAACAAATGAGGCTATTAGGGACTGGGTGACCAACGTAGATTCAAGCCACTATATCATTGGCTCAGTTGTTGGCCCCGATCCATTTCCTAGGATGGTTAGAGATTTTCAATCCATCATAGGTATAGAGGCTCGACACCAGATCATAGAGGCTTACGGAAGCTTGCCTGTTGCAGTGTTAGCTTGTGTTGGTGGTGGCTCAAATGCAATGGGTATTTTCCAAGCATTTAGAGATGACGCTGAGGTAGAACTGATCGGAATTGAAGCAGGGGGTGAGGGTATCGATTCTGGGAAGCACTCGGCCACATTGGAAGCTGGTCGTCCAGGAGTGCTTCACGGTGCGATGAGCTACCTTTTACAGGACGCCGATGGACAGGTTTCTCCAGCTCATTCGGTTTCGGCAGGCCTAGATTACCCTGGGGTGGGTCCAGAACATGCATATTTGAAAGACTCAGGAAGGGCGCAATATGTTTCGGTTACTAATGACGAAGCGTTGAAAGCTTTTCACGATTTAGCTCAGCAGGAAGGAATAATCCCAGCTCTGGAGAGTGCTCATGCTATCGCTTATTTGTCAAAGATAGCGAGAGAGTGTAAAAATTCGGGTGCATTGCTGGTCTGCTTGAGTGGTCGAGGAGATAAAGACGTAGCCCAGGTTTCACTTTTAGAGACGGAGTAGAGGGGGTCACTTGGAATCTTCAGAGAAAAAAACACATGTACATGGGGAAGAAAAGTGACTGCTATATCAGATTGTTTCATTGGTAAAAGGAATGAAGGTCGATCTGCACTTATCCCTTATGTGACTTGTGGATCTCCATCGCTGGAAGAAAGCTTGGACATTCTGCGACTTCTAGAGGATGCTGGAGGTGACATTATAGAACTTGGCATTCCCTTTAGTGACCCCCTAGCTGATGGACCAACAATACAAAGTTCCAGTCAGTTAGCTTTGGAAAACGGAGTTAATGTTGAAACAGTATTGAGGATTTTAGGTGATTTTAAACGGGACTCAAAGATTCCAGTGATTTTATTTAGTTATTTGAACCCAATTTTACAGTATGGTTTAGAGGATTTTTTGAGAGGAATGCAACAAGCGGGTGCAGAAGGACTTCTCTTGACTGATGTTCCCGAGGGATCTGATCCATCAATAGAGGCTATGATTTTGGAATCAGAAGTAGACTTCATTCGATTGGTAGCACCTACTACTGATTACAACCGTATTGCAAAGATTTCTAAGAATGGACAGGGCTTTCTTTACTATATTTCACGAACGGGAGTGACGGGTGCTCGTGACTTGTTGCGCGAAGAACTGGCAAAGGAAATAGTAGCTGTCAAGGGCGTGTCTGAGATACCAGTGGCAGTAGGTTTTGGCATTTCAACACCCGATCAAGCTGCAATGGTGGGTAAGGTCGCGGACGGTGTAGTTGTAGGGAGTGCTCTCGTGAAAATACTTAAGGAGGAGGGGATGGAGGCCGCTAGTCGTTTCATGAGATCCCTCAGGGAAGCTATCGATCTGGAGAGCTAGGGCTAGATAGTAAGGGTTGATTTTGTAATTTATACCGAGTGGCTGAAGGTATCTGGGAGGTTACTTACGGCATGGCTGAAAAATTCAGGAGTCTGTTGCTTGTATCTATGATATTGGCTGTAGGCGGTTTCCTAGGATCAATGGTGGATCAATGGGCATTAGAAGATGAGGAAGACCTCTCTGAGGACACAGTAGCGATCCCTAATCTCCCGCATCCTGACTTGGGCCGAGTACGAGTAGAAGTTCTGAATGCTGGAGGGGTGCCGGGAATGGCATCTAGGGCAACGGATCATCTCAGAGAATCAGGTTTTGACGTGGTTTATTATGGGAACGC
>JBJKYO010000010.1:0-13504 GCA_045561015.1 Longimicrobiales bacterium
TGACACAAGCCGACAAACATCCTTATGGCCTGACACCTATCACAGCAACCTGCCTTCCCATATCTCCATTTCTATGGGAAAAGAAATCTCTTCCACCACATAAAGTGCAGTCTCCCGAAGTGGAAATATTTTCTTTTTTTATGCCTAAATCCCTAGCCTGTCTCTTTAGAATGCCTCTTAAATCCACTGGAGTCGGTTCGGGTGGTTGAGTGAGATCTAAGCTCTTGAAAACTTCTGGCCCAACTTCATAACAATCTCCGCAAATAGCAGGTCCAAGGTGAACAACAATATCTTCCAAATGAGACCTCCATCTTTCTAATAACAACTCAATACCCTTAATAACTATCTGACCAGCTACGCCACGCCACCCTGCATGCAACAACATGACTGCCCTGCTCTGAGGATCAAGAAGATATACTGGAACACAGTCAGCAACCGTTATAGATAAAAGTACGCCCGGCCTGCAAGTGACATGACCATCTGCACCCTCCGTTAACACTATGTACCCAGATAAATCCGAGTCATGCACTAACAGGTTTGTTCCATGCACCTGAGGAATTCTAACTAAGCTGTTAAAACCAGTTTCTTTCTGAATCTGCTGCATTCGATCATTGCAGTTTGTGTCCTCCTTCCTTAGATCGAAGGTGTTTGACGCAGAACCCTTATATGTGATTCCAGCTACTGCCCAAGGAAATTGTTCAGACCATTCTTGTAGGGTGTACAGTGGCAAGCTAGAACCCATCACATTCTCAGACGTACATGACTTCGCAAGGATCATTCCCAATCTATAAGGAGTTTTCCAAAATTCTCGTTGCAGGCCATCATATTATGAGCATCGGCAACTTTATCAGGCGAAAAGATCTTTTCGACCACTGGTATGATTGCACCTTCTTCAAAAAACGGAAGAATGTCTTTTTCAAAACTCTCTGTTAATTCTGCCTTCTCTTGTAAAGATCGAGCCCTCAGGACCGTTCCTCTCAGCGTAACCCTCTTACCCATCATCGCACGTAAGTCTATAGTCCCAGACAGCCCTCCGGGAACTCCTACTACTACGTGTCTCCCCTTAAGAGCTATAACCTTCTGATTGCCACTCAAGTAAGGGCCTCCGACCAGATCCAAGATCACATCGACTCCACGTCCATTAGTCGCATCAAGAACGATCTCAGGCCAACTGTCATCTGCTAAAACTGCATGATCTAATCCATAGGCATTGGCTTTATCCAATTTATGAGGGCTGCGAGAAGTCCCAATGGTTTTAACTCCCAGCACCTTTCCAATTTGTAGCGCTGCCGTTCCCACACCGCTTCCCACTGCGTGTACTAACAATGTTTCTCTATTGACAAGACCCATTTGAAGAACAATCGCATCAAATGCCGTCATAAAAACTTCTGGTATAGCCCCTGCCTCTTTAAGGCCTATACATTGAGGAATTGGCACAACACAAGAAGCATCTGTATTCACATACTGAGCATATCCTCCCCCTCCCAATATACCCATCACTCGATCACCGATCTTCCATCGATCAACGCCTGTACCAAGGGCGTCTACTACACCCGCACACTCCATTCCAAGTATGTCTTCAGACCACCCAGCTGGAACTGGATATTGACCCATTCTCTGTAGGAGATCCGCTCTGTTTATTCCTGAAGTAGATATACGCACCCTTATTTCACCAACTCCAGGCTGAGGCATCGGTACTGTCCTCAGCTCCAAAACTTCCACACCACCGTGACCGTTTAGGACTAGTGCTTGCATAGTGTCTCTTTCATTCATAAGAGTTATGATAATCTTTTGTTTCCACTCAGTCACCCTAAGAAATGAAACTTCCAATTAAACTCGACCGACCGATAGCGTTTTTCGATCTTGAAACGACTGGATTAGATACTAAGAGAGATCGGATAGTTGAGCTAGCCATAATCCGACTATCTCCAGACGGAGATGATTTCCAGCGGGTAAGAAGATTCAACCCTGGAATACCCATCCATCCTGAGGCTAGTGCAGTACATGGAATTTTTGACGAAGATCTGACGACAGAGGCGCCATTCGAGTCAAGAGCAAGAAATCTTTTTCAATTACTAGATCCCTGTGATTTAGGTGGCTTTAATGTGAGACGTTTTGATCTGCCGATGCTCATAGCTGAGTTCGCACGATGTGGAATACAATTCGATCATCGGAACAGACGCATCATAGATGTTCAAACTATATATCACAGAAAAGAACCTCGAGATCTGTCTGCGGCTGCTAGGTTTTACTTGGACGTTCAGCACACAGAAGCGCACACTGCCATGTCCGATATCCAAACAACGGTAGCTGTTCTCGGCGCCCAGTTAACGAGGTACCCAGATTTGTCTCCCGAAATGGATTCCCTTCATTCCTACTGTGATCGATCTCCACTTCGAATCGGTTTTGACGAATGGTTTCAGCGAGAGGGTAAGGATGTCCTTTTCGTAAAAGGAAAACACAAGGGACAGACTTTAAAAAGTGTAGCAGCTGATAAGCCAGACTATCTATACTGGATGCAGAACAACATCGAAGATCTCCATCCTGAGGCCAAAAAGGAAATACAAAAAGTACTTAACTCTTGATATATCGTGGATACCATCTAGACCCAGGAGTCCCTATTTACCCTTCAGGAAACGAAGATGACAAACACCTCTAAATTAGGTTTGATGAAAAACATGAAAACCATTTTCAAATCTCAAATGATCGCATTATTAGCCTGCATATCAATTGCACTCCCCTTGGTTGGTGCACAAAATGCAGTGATTAGTGAGTCCGATCTCTCCACCTTCAAACCCCGCTTGATCGGTCCAGCCGTGACCGGAGGAAGAATTCACAACCTGGCAGTACTGCCAGGAAACCCCTCTGTAATTTTTGTTGCTTCTGCCTCTGGAGGTCTCTGGAAGACGACTAATAGGGGTCACACTTGGCGAAATACTTTCGCCGATCAGACGGTTAGCACCTTTGGAGATGTTGCCATAGCACCTTCAAACACAGATATAGTTTATGCAGGCACTGGTGAGCAAAATAATCGTCAAAGCACTTCGTGGGGCAATGGGGTCTATCGCTCCGATGATGCTGGAGAAACTTGGCAACACCTCGGACTAACACAGACACGTCATATTGGAAAAGTAATAGTCAACCCTATAAACCCTGAAATTGTCTATGTAGCTGCGCTAGGCAATCTATGGCAGCCCAGTGAAGAAAGAGGCGTTTTCCGTAGCCTTGATGGTGGACAGTCCTGGGAGAAAACCCTGTTTGTTGATAGCTACACAGGAGCAGTAGACCTCGTAATAAACCCTGAAGATCCTCGTATTCTCTACGCCGCCACCTACCAAAGGCTTCGTCGTACCTGGGGCTTCAATGGTGGGGGGCCAGGCAGTGCCGTCTATAAGAGCGAAGACTCTGGAACAACTTGGAAACAGCTCACAAATGGTATCCCCACTGGAGACAAAGGGCGCATTGGCTTAGCCATATCAGAATCCAATCCAACAATCCTCAACGCTCTGATAGAACACCCCAATGCTAGCGCTCAGGGAACTTACCGAACAGAAAACGGCGGCAACAGTTGGGCCAAAGTCAGTTCACTAAACCCTAGACCTATGTATTACTCTAAAATATTTATTGATCCTTCAGATTCAAATAGAGTTTATGTTCTGGCCACCTCATCCTACAAAAGTGAAGATGGCGGAGCTACTTTCTCAGAAATAGCAGAGCGGCCTACCTATGACGTAGGTGTTCACGCTGACCAGCACGCTGTCTGGATTAACCCTTCCGATCCAAACCACTTTTACCTAGCTGGAGATGGAGGGTTATGGGAAACTTATGACCAGGGGAACAACTTTCGTAAACTCAATAACATTCCGATAGGACAAATATATGCTTTAGGTCTGGATAATAGAGATCCATACTATGTCTACGTAGGGATGCAGGACAACCACTCGTGGATGGGGCCCTCTCGGACAAGAGGATGGATTGGTATTACCAATGATGACTGGAGACAAACTGGATTCGGAGACGGTATGTATCAGCAGCCCAACCCCACTAACCATCGCTTTGTATACGGCAACTCCAATGGAGGCGGGTACTATCGTTTTGACCCTGAAACAGGTGATATGATCGATATACGACCAAGAGCAAACTCAACTGAAAGCCGATATAGATGGGACTGGGTATCACCAAGCCTGGTATCATCCCATGACCCATCCAGAGTCTACTTGGGTGGTAACAGACTATTCGTCTCTCAAGATGATGGCGAATCCTGGACACGCACCGAAGATCTAACTCGACGTGAAGACCGAGATGAAATGGAACTAATGGGAGTGAGAGGTGCCGACATAACTATCTCAGCAAATGACGGAACTTCGTCTTACGGTGAAATTGTGGTGATCGCAGAGTCAACCGTCGATTCAGAGGTGCTCTGGGTCGGAACGGATGACGGGAACCTCCAAATGTCACGTGACGGGGGAACAACTTGGAGCGAATTGAGCAACAACGTAAAAGGCGTGCGAAATGGAACCTATGTGAGTCGCATCACTAGTTCCATACTTGGCCCCGAAGTAGCTTACGTAGCATTTGATGCGCACCGCGATGGAGACTTCTCTCCCTACCTGTTCGTCACCAAAGATTTCGGTGAAACATGGACTCCCTTGATGAACAACTTGCCCTCAGGTTCAATCAATTCCTTTCTGGAACACCCTGACAATCCAAACACCTTATTCGTGGGCACTGAACACTCTGTCTTTGTGAGCACCAATGCTGGATCTGACTGGGCAAAACTAGAAAATCTTCCAACTACTGCTATGGATGACATGGCCATACATCCAAGGGAAAAAGACCTCGTTATAGGAACCCATGGCCAAAGCGTTTGGATCCTAGACGATACCTCCCCTCTTGCGGAGTGGGCTCTTTCAGATTCGGAACAATCACCGCACATTTTCAGTATTAGAGATGCTACTATTTTCAATTATAAGAAAGACACATCCTACAGGGGACAAGCCGAATTCCATGGAACCAATCCAGTTTCAGGAGCCATTATCACTTATCGCCTTGGAGAAGGTAGTGGGCCAGCTATAATGCATATCCAAAACCCTGCAGGTGAAACAATTCGAAGCATGTCCGTTCCACCCAGCCCAGGAACCCACAGGGTAAATTGGGACCTTCGACATTCACTCACCGATGTACAGGAAGTCTGGACAACCCATGACGATCCCAATTTGGCTAGACCCATAGAAAACCTTGGTGCTTGGGTTTCCCCAGGTATTTACACCGTCCAACTAGAAGCGAGAGGAACAAGGATTGGTCAGTCAGTAACTGTAAAACCTGACCCTTTAATGCCCACAATAAGCCAAGAAATGTACGAACAAAGAGAAGCGTTTTTGCTAGACTTGAGAGAATTGAAGGAACGGATTGCTCGCGAAGAACCAGCCTGTTTTGGACAAAATAATGAAACTGATAGAGGTCTTTGTGAAATTCGAAGAGAAATCCTCCAACTAGAACAAGGGCTTACTGGAGGAGGTGTCCGACCTGGATCACTCTATCCGCCAACAAAAGATCATCAAACAAGAAAATCGTCTGCGAATAAAAGACTGATTAATTTACTGCTACTGCAAAAAAATCAATAAAGGATGAGAGACAAATCATGGATAACTTTTTATTCAGTGCACACTCAGGCCTAAGGTACATAATACTCCTTTTTGGAGTGCTGACGCTCGGGTATTCAATCTACGGTGCTATTAGCGCAAAACCATACGATTCTAGGATTCGAATCCTAGCCTCCAGCTTTGTTGGATCAATACATCTTCAACTTTTGTTAGGGTTCGCACTGATTCTGACCGGACGGTTCCAACCTGCCTTGATTGGCCATATCTTTATGATGATTTTAGCTGCGGCAGTGGGACAAATACCAGTATCCATAATGAGAAGACGGCCCCTAGAAGAGAAGTCGTACATTCCTCATGGAGTTGGTGCTCTATTGGCACTGGGATTCATTGTCTTAGGAATTAGAGCTATTGGAAGAACTGTTCTTGGTTAAAAAAGGGTATTCAAGCTGATAATTTAGAGCAACAGTAAGACTGTTTAATAGGGAGGTTAAATCTCCCAGAGAACAACAATCATTCACGATATCAGTAAACCCCTATCTAACGAGAAAAATGAACCCGATCATAAAATCTTCCGCTCATCATAAGCTATATCTCCTGGCCACTTTCTGGACCTTAGGACTGCTATTTCTTGGAAGTATAGTGCACGCAACTGGATCCAGCCTAGCATGCCCAGACTGGCCTACCTGTTACGGCACCATGTTTCCAGAAATGACTGGTGGAATTTTTTGGGAACACCTGCATAGATTAGTTGCTGGTGCCCTCGTGATATTATTTATAGTAGCCACCTGGGTTGGGTGGAAAGCCGAAGATAAAAGACCAGGGATAAGAATGTGGTCCTGTGTAGGCATTCTTCTTTTATTAGTTCAAAGTGTTTTTGGGGGACTGACAGTAATCTTAAAGCTTCCAGATGCAATATCCACAACACATTTGGCACTAGCTTTCTTATTTCTCACGCTAGTAACAGTTCTTACAGCGGTGACTTCTCCCCAAAGTACTACCGTTGAAAAGGAAGATTTGAAAAAACTTTCTAATGTCGAAACAATAGGTGTGTTGAGCGCATTCTTGATATTTGCTCAATCGGTATTGGGAGGTGTTGTGAGACACACTGGAGCTGGCTTGGTATGTCCAGATGTTCCGCTCTGTTTTGGGGAATGGATTCCACCATTGGAAGCAGTCTCAGTAATAACCCATTTTACCCACCGATTGCTGGGGATCATCGTATTAATATCCCTGGTAGTTTTGGCTTATAAGGCATCCGACCTTCAAAGGGGCTCACAAATAAGGACCTTCGCGATGACAGCTGCTGTTCTTGGCGTTTTTCAAGTCATATTAGGTTTTCTATCTGTCTACTCTTTACTGGCAATCGTCCCCGTTTCACTTCACACGCTCATAGCAGCTACCCTGCTGTCCTGTACAGCTTATCTGGTCTCTCTCAGTTGGCGAGAGCGATTAATACTGCAACAACTCGACTAAGATCGCTCGCAAAGATCTGAGTCCACCATTCACTCAAAAACGATTTTTATTAGAAACTGGTTTGCTACAAACCAGTGAGCCAACCGCTTCATATCACCTGCAGATTGGAGGTGTCGAGAGCTTTCGTTGGCAATACTAGCAAATTAAAGAATGGGGAATCCCAGAACGATATCCAGAAGACGAGAAGTTCGGATCAGGGACAATGTACGGGGTTCGGCAGCAGAAACAGCATAGAATCTAGAAATTTCGGATAAACCTGCAAAGAATTCACACTCCTTGAATATCCCATCTACAAAAAGCATCACCCGCTGATTCACAGGCGGTGTGTTCCACCTGAATACCAGTCGCTCCCAAACCTCTCGCAGACTCTAAACAGATACCCCCAACTAAGGCACAAGCATTTCCAGTAGGATCCATCTCCATAAAAAGATGGGATCTGCTTTCCAAAGTCAGGCCTGACCCAGAAAAGCCACCAACCCTTCTTCCAAATAATCTTATAAAACTCCGGTTTATTCTTCTTTTTGCAAGTAGAACTATGAATAGCCTTGCAACAATCTTTGGCAAGTTTGACGGGTCAAAAGCCAACCGCTTCCCACACTCCAAAAAGATGTCTATAGAATCTGGCCTTTTATTTACGAGTCCGACTAAATCCTTGAATTCAAGATCTGTAATCTTGCGCTTTCTTTTGACCTCTTGCTGGTAAACATCAATCCGATCTACTATCACCTGACTAAGTCCAAGCCTTCGTGGCATTGTCACTGAAGTGTTTTCTTCTTTCAAGACCTCACGAGGCTGATCCTTTTCCTGGATTGTCTCCAAAAGAACTAAAGCCACATACGCTGATATACGACTAGAATGGGATATAGAAAACTCCTTTTGTTACTATTTCTTCCATGCACACAGTAAGGCCCGTCCCAATACGTCAGTGACAATCGGCAAGAACCGCTTATTAAAAGTAGTTCCAACAAAGCTTAAAGGCCTTGCACCTTCATCCACTTCAAATAACATCAGTGTATAGTAGTTTGAATACAAGTCTAAAAAGTTACTAATCTGACAAACACACAGCACGAAATCGTTTTCTCCACACTTAGCCGATAGCGAACTGCGACATGTTTAAAAATTTGCGTGCGTCATGGCTAGAAGCCGTCGAGAATTTTAAATACGAATTGGAAAAAGATTCGACATTGGACAGCTCACAAGCCCGAACAGAAAAGATGCAGAGCAAGATCCAGGAGGCCGAAAACCTGATCAGCAGACTCAAGATGGAAATTGAACATTGCTCGACCCAAACAGAAAAGGAAATCGAAGAGATATCTAACTGCAAAAGAAGGAAACAACTAGCCCTGGATATCGATGATAAAGAAACCGCAAAAATAGCTCAAGAATACCTATTAAGGCATACCAGAAACAGTAAGATTTTTAAACAAAAAAACCTTGCACTACAAAACGAACTGAAAATGCGGGAAGAGCAACTTCAATTCATGCTTCGAATGTTTCAAAAAGCCAAACTTGGAGAAACCAAAACTTACGCGAGTCAAAGCCTTGATGAATAGAACTACCTCTAGCGCAGAAAAGAACTTACCGTTTAGATTTATCCTCAATAACGAGAAACTTCGAAATTTTAAGGAATGAACCAATGGAAAACTGGATTGGTATAGGGATATGGATCGCCGTAGGTTGCATGGTGGGACTACTAATGAGAAAGATAGTAAACAGGCCCGAAGAAACTTCCGGCCATCTACCCATTTTGCTAGTCCTTAGCAGTTTTGGAGCTACCATTGGTGGCATGTTGGGTGTGGGTATCTTTGAGTTCCAAGATCCGGCAGCTTTAAGTTCAGGTGGTATGGCAGGAGCGATATTCTTTTCATTCTTAATTAGCTTTATCTATCGCTGGGGCATACGTGGACTACTTTGAACCGCATGCGATCCCCCCAAGAATATATTGGCGAGAATCTTGAAACCTTCAAGTCTGAAATTCTTGAATTCCTTAGAATCCCCTCCATAAGTACCAGCCCCGATCACCTAGAAGAAGTTCAAGAAGCAGCATCATGGCTGAAAGGCATGATCGAACAATCTGGCCTACAGGCGGAAATTCATCAAACTCCTGGGCACCCGATCGTACTAGGAGAATGGCGAGAAGCTGGAAACAATGCTCCGACAGTTTTAGTCTACGGACATTACGACGTACAACCTCCAGAGCCACTTGACCTGTGGAACTCCCCACCGTTTGAACCCGAGATAAGAAATGGACGCCTTTATGGCAGGGGGTCTGCGGACGATAAAGGACAATTGTATCTGCACCTCAAGGCCGCCGAGGCTTTTCTCAAGGGACCTGGAAATCTTCCAGTCAACCTTATTCTACTGATCGAAGGTGAAGAAGAAATAGGTTCTCCTAATCTGCTCCCCTTCGTAGAAAGTCAAAAAGATCGGCTATCTTGTGACGTCACTCTTATTTCCGACACTAGCATGATGGCTCCAGGGCTACCATCAATTCTTTGTTCCCTAAGAGGACTAGCCTATTTTGACATTGAGGTGAGAGGTCCGTCTAGCGACTTGCACTCGGGAGTCTGTGGGGGGCCAGTAGTAAACCCCGCCTTAGCTCTGGCACAGATCCTAGCTAGCCTCCAGAATTCGAAAGGAGTGATTGCTATTGATCATTTTTACGATGACATTGTGGAATGGCCGGCGCAGCAGATAGAAGCACTAAAAACACTTCCTTTTGACAAGGGAGATTTCGAGAAATCAATAGGCAGAGAGCTCTGCGGTGGAGAGGAAAAATACACAGTACTGGAACGTCTTTGGACAAGACCGACGGTTGAAGTCAATGGACTAATTTCTGGCTACACAGGTGACGGAGCAAAAACCGTACTCCCCAGCGTAGCTCAGGCCAAGGTCAGCTTCCGCCTAGTACCCGACCAGACTCCAGAAAGGATTGAAGTGTTATTCCGGCGCCATGTGGAGCAAGTTACGCCAAAAGGCGTTCAAGTCACTATCAGACACCTACACGGCGGTATGCCATGGCGATCTCAACTGAACGAAAAATTGAAATCAGCCGTGGATTCTGCGTTGACAAAAGTATTTGACAAAGAATCGGTCATTGCTGGAGAAGGTGGGAGTATACCTATCGTGAATGTCCTAGAAAAAGTGCTGGAAAGCCCTGTTTTATTGCTTGGATTCTCCTACCCTGGATGTAACCTCCATGCCCCGAACGAATGGTTCCCAGAAGAAAACATTGAAAATGGAATACGGACAATAGCACATCTTTACCAAGAGTTTTCCAGTGTGAACAAGCTGCGATAGAATAAGTATATCAAGCAGTGCAACCCGCTCTTCAATCCTCACTATTTTCGAGCATCGATACTGCTCTTAAAAGGGCCCTGGCCTTGTTGACCGTTTCATCGAATTCCCTCATAGGTTCAGAATCAGCCACAATACCAGCGCCTGCTTGAACAAAAGCCCTTCCCTCGCTGACTAAAACCGTCCTGATAGTAATGGCAAGATCCATCGACAAACTTCCCCAACCAAAGTAACCGACAGCTCCAGCATAAGGCCCTCTCGCACGCGGCTCTAGTTCATCAATGATCTCCATAGCTCTGACCTTGGGAGCTCCAGAAACTGTTCCAGCTGGGAAACAGGCTTTGAAGACGTCCATGGCACAAAGCTCGGCAGCTAAATTTCCTTCCACCTGACTCACCAAATGCATGACATGAGAATACATTTCTACTACCATCAAATCAGTCACTTTTACAGAGCCGTACTCCGCTATTCTCCCTATATCATTCCTTCCCAAATCCACAAGCATGCGATGCTCAGCGAGTTCCTTTTCATCCCGCCTTAAGTCCAATTCAAAGTCCATATCTTCTTTTGGATTTTTGCCCCGAGGGCGTGTTCCAGCAATTGGTCTGACCGTTACCTTGTCGTCCCTAAGGCGCACGAGAACTTCTGGTGAGCTTCCCACCAGGGAAAAATCTTCCATTTCCAGTAAGTACATATAAGGAGATGGGTTGAGATTTCTTAACACGCTATAGAGGTCAAATGGAGTCCCCGTTATTGGCATAGAAAATCGTTGGCTCAGGACAACCTGGAAGACATCTCCAGCGGTTATATATTCTCTTATCTTTAGGACATTTCTTTCGAAAACACTCTGTTCCAAAGTACTGGAGAACTCTGGATCTTTAGATGGTTCCAGCCCTGGATTTACAACAGAAGAATTCGTATCAGACTTTATAGAGTCGATTAATCCAGTGATTTTCTCCGCTGCTGCATCATATCTGTACCTAAGCTCTTCTTCATCCAATTCCATATCTACTTCTACAGATGCTATGGCCATTGCAGAACCAGTCATATTATCCACTGCTAGAACAACATCCATAAAGGCAAACAAACCATCTGGCAGATTTAAGTCGTCCTCTGGTTGGTTTGGCAACTCTTCGATCATCCGAACTACATCGTATCCGAAATATCCCACAGCACCGCCCCAAAATTTGGGCAAATCATACGATGATATTGGACGACGTTGCTCCAATCGATCACTTAAATCTTGGAGAGGATCAGTCGTTTGCACTAGTTCCCAAGAAGTTCCAGGCGTCCAAATATCAACAACCCCTCGACTCAATCGCCAAATTTGAGAAGGTTTAGTTCCTAGAAATGTATACTGAGACCATTGATCACCACCAACCACAGATTCAAAAAGGAAACTAAAAGGCGCGCATCGAATTTTTGAATAGGCTATTACGGGATCGTCGCCATCAAGCGAGAACTCTTCCCATATCGGAAGAACTCCCCTTTCAGTCACTTGGGTTAGAAATTCTTTGAAGCTAGGTTTGTTTGTCATCTGACCAGTCTATCACTATTGATAAACGTCCTCCAAGGGACAGAAACATATGATTACAGAAAAAAAGGGAAAGATCTCACGGATAATTTCCGTTGATACTGGGGGTACTTTCACAGACTTTCTCCTTTTTGAGAATAGCCAATTGCGCACCCTAAAGATACCATCGACACCGGACGACCCAGCCGAAGCAGTCTTGCAGGGTATAAACAGTCTAATCGCAACGACTACTCACGACTATATTCTTCTCCACGGTTCCACTGTCTCCACCAACACCGTGCTGGAACGTACTGGTGCCAGAGTAAAATTGATTACGAACTCAGGCTTCGAAGATATAATTGAAATAGGCAGGCAAAATCGACCGCAACTATACGAGCTTGTTGGTCATCGGCCACCTCCTATAGTCGCTAGAGGTGATCGGAAAGGCATTCGTGGACGGATGGGGCCAACCGGAGACGTGGTCCAACACTTAGACTCTGATGAGCTAAAAGAACTCCTTGATTACCTAAAAGACGCAGAATCAATTGCTATTGTTTTTTTGCATTCCTATGCCAACTCTGAGCACGAAGACAAAATTGAAAGAAGTGCGTCTTCTCTGGGCATACCTATTTCTACCTCCTCTAAATTACTGCCTGAATACAGAGAGTATGAACGCACGTCAACAACAGTTACAAACGCCTATGTTGCTCCAAAAATGTCCAACTATCTTGCTCGTCTAGAGTCTGAATCGGGTGCCCAAAGAATAAATTTGATGGGATCCAATGGTGGTTCCTTACCAATACGGAGAGGGGCCTTAGAACCAGTTCACACATTACTTTCTGGACCAGCTGGAGGTGTAGTTGGAGCTCTTGCCTGGAGCAAGAGGGGAGGCGATGACAATATCATTTCCTTTGATATGGGTGGCACCTCAACCGATGTTTCTTTATGTCCAGGCATTCCAACCCATACAACAGAATTCGAAATTGCTGGACAAGCAGTAGCTATCCCTGTGATTGACATCCATACCGTTGGATCAGGAGGGGGTTCTTTGGCAAGGATAGACCCAGGGGGAGCACTTAGAGTTGGGCCACAATCAGCTGGAGCAGATCCTGGACCCATTTGCTATGGTAAGGGCGGGGAAGGAGTCACTGTAACCGATGCACATGTCTGGTTAGGGCACCTTCCTGTAGATGGTTTACTAGATGGATCTACCTCATTAGAGCGAGCATCGATTGAACCACACTTGCAACAAATCGCCAGCTCCTTGGGCTGTGGGCTCGAAGAAGCAGCTGATGGAATATTGAAGATCGCTGATTCTACAATGGAACGTGCCCTGAGAGTAATCTCCGTGGAAAAGGGCTATGATCCTGCAGATTTCTCCTTAGTCGCTTTTGGGGGCGCGGGCGGACTTCATGCCGCCAGCCTTGCTGAAAAACTGGGCACAGCTAAAGCCATAATTCCCCCTCTTCCGGGTCTTTTATCTGCCTATGGCATTCTTTCGGCCGATATAACTCGTGAAACATCTAGAACTGTACTGATATCCTCTGACAGAGTCGGAGCGCTGGAGGATGTCGAAGCTATTTTTCTGGAACTCGAAGAAACCATCATAAATGAGATG
>JBJKYO010000011.1:0-13434 GCA_045561015.1 Longimicrobiales bacterium
CCGTGTTGCCTTGAGACGAGTTGCCTGTAATGTCCTCTCCCCCACAGCCCAACAATAACAAACAAAACACGAGGGTACTGAGTACCCTCGTGTTTTTTACTGGTCCACTGAAGGACCTCCTGTTTAGACCTAAGTCCATCATCTTCAATTACTTACCCTTCCCACTTAGTAGACTATTACCCGTGGAATGATCAAGACCGGAACGTTAGCATTGTCTAATGTGCCACTACCCATCTGACCTTCTGAATTATTACCCCAGGCATACGCATCACCGTCGGTCGTAACTCCTACCGTATGGTACCGACCGACTTCGACTGAAGCCCAGGTATGACCTCCGCTTACCTGTGCAGGGCTCGCCGCAGTTGTGTTTGTGCCGTTACCCACGTTTCCAGATCCATTCCAGCCCCAAGCGTATGCAACTCCGGCCGTCGTGACCCCAGCCACATGGTACTCACCCACCGAGATCGAAGACCACGTCAGCCCGCCAGGTATCAACGTTGGAGTCCCAGTCGTTGTTGTTGTGCCATTACCCAATTGACCGTAGCGATTGTTACCCCAGGCATACGCATCACCGTCGGTCGTGATTCCCACAGTGATTTCATTACCTGCCGAGATCGAAGACCACGTCAGTCCGCCAGGTACCAATTGTGGAACTTCTTTGGATTCATCGGTACCATCACCCAATTGACCTTTCTCATTACCACCCCAGGTATAGGCAGCCCCGCCGGTAGTGATTCCCGCAGTATGGTTCATTCCAGCCGAGATCGAAGACCACTTGTGTCCTCCGGCCACCAACACCGGAGTGGTGCTGTTGGTGTACGTACCATCACCCATTTTGCCCCAATCAGCATTACCCCAGGCGTAGGCATCACCGTCGGTCGTGATTCCCACATTATGGGCTGCATACTCTTCCCTACCCGCCGAGATCGAAGACCACGTCAGCCCGCCAGGTACCAATTGTGGAGTATACCAATCATTAAATCCACCGATATTCGCGCCCCTACGTAATCCCCAAGTATAGGCAGCCCCGCCGGTAGTGATTCCCACAGTGTGGAACGCTCCCCCCGACACTGAGGCCCACGTCAGCCCACCGGTCACCACTTCCGGACTTCTGCGACGTCCTGCGTTATAGGAGCCAGCGGCCGGGATTCCGATTTGACCATTGTGATTAGAACCCCAGGCATAGAGTTTTCCTGTCGTGGACACCCCGACAGAGTGTTCGTTACCCGCGGACACCGAGGCGAAAGTGTAATAAACCGAGACCGCTGTTGATCCAACTGCCTGGTCCGACGTCGCGGTAACCGATGCGGCTCCAGATCCCTTCACGGTCACCAGACCCGTGGATGAAACCGTGGCAACAGTGGTGTCCGTAGAGGCCCACGTCACGGGCGCCGAACCCATGACTGTCCCGGCCTGGTCTTTGACCACTGCCGAAAGCTGAGCTGTACCAGAGACGCTAGTATACGTCAGCAGGGTGTCACTCATATTAATAATAGATGCTCGCTGCCCGACCTCCACCGCTACTGTTCTAGTGATTGAGTCTGAAACCGCAGTGAGCGTGGCCGAACCGTCTGCAACTGAAGTCACCAGACCCGCAGCTGACACCGTGACAACATTAGTGGCCGAAGATGACCACACCATTGTTGGAGAGTTTATTGCAAAACCGTTCCTATCAGTTCCCGTGGCGGTCACTGTTGTAGTGTCACCGAACGAAGTGAAGTCCAGTGAGTCTGTTGACATTGCCAGCGTCGCTGCGATTTGCTGGACCTTTACCGTGGATGTCTGCTCGATTTCGCCGCCCCCACCACCGGTTTTAGCGGTTATAGTCGTGGTACCCGCTTCTCTTGCATATAAATACTCAACATTATTTTTATTCTCGATATTAGCTATACTCCAATCTTCTAAGTCCCACCATACATCACGATCAGCAATGACTGCACCCGCCGAATCTTTTACAACTGCCGTAAGTGCCAAGCTGTCATTTATCGCAGTGAGCGTCCACACTGAGTCCATTGCGATACTTGCTGCTTCCTGTCCAACATTTACATAAATAGACGCGGCAATAGGATCGATATAACCATCGGGTCGAACGGCTCTATCACTAAGTGGATCGGGCGCATTCGCACCAGCAGTCGCAGTGACCTTAGTATAGCCCTCACTTACCGAGACCAATTGTCCTGAAGATGTAACTTTAACCACCGTAGTATCCTCAGAGTACCAGGTCACCGGCGCACTCGGTATGTCACCACTAGCGTCCTTGACCTTCACTATGAGTGGAACAGTGTCACCCAGAGAGCTCATACGCACCTCAACGTAGACCTTGTCCGTGGCCTGTGTTGTGTCGGACGCCAACTGGATCACGACACTTGTAGCGACGCGTGACACTGTCAGCGTAAGCTCTTTGCTCACTTTTGTACCTTCGCCATCTTCCACTTGAAGAGTGAAAGTCGAGGCGCCTTCAGTAGTTGGAGTGCCTCTAATTTTAGTTTGATAGCACTCGGGTGGTGGATTCGGATCTCCATTGTTCTGGCACCACGGAAGCGTGTCGTTTTTCATTTCAAGTCCAGCTGGAAGAGTCCCATCCGTTATGGACCAGGTGTAAGAAAGGTCGCCACCAGAGGCTGAAAGCAGCAGACCCTTCTCGTGGTCGGGTGTGTTTTGATCCATCCAATCTTCCGTTTCATACTCTTTGCCGAGTGCGGCCAGCGGCAAGCTGTCTGTTGTAAGGGCGAGCGGCCCGCTGACCAGCAGACGAAGTTCCTTGTTTACAACCTGCCCGACTCCACTTGTCGCCGTCATACCAATCCTGTGGAAGTTCGTCTGTGTCGGCGTTCCTTTGATGGTGTCACCAGACAAGACCAGTCCCGCCGGCAACTTGTTGTAACCACAGTCCGTACATAATGCCCAAGTTACGCTGCCATCTCCTCCCGTCGAATTGAGTGTGGTCACGTACGCAGAATCGATCATCGCTGGCGGCAGTACCGAATCGGTCATAACCAACTCAGGATGTACCGTGATCGAAAGCGGCCTCTTGGCGAACTGTTCCGAAGGGGTATTTCGTCCAGCACCGACTGCGACTGTAATACTACCCTCCCCAGCGGCTGACGTTTCTGGCCACCCTCTGAGGTAGCCCTTGCCACCCTCCATGTCTACCCAAATTCCCCGTGGCCCCTCTTGGTCCTGGAACCATTCTAGGTCACCCTTACCACCAGTGGCCTCCAACTCAACAAGATACTCCGCCCCAACTCCTGCGTCGGGAACCTTTGTCGTCTTCACTGAAAGCGCCTCAGCGCAATCAAGTGAAATGGTGTCTCCGATATAATAGTCCACGGGAAGCTGAACAGCATAGCGAGCAATCTGTTGCGCATCTACGATATTGGTCTGCCCGTCATTGGTCACGTCACCGTGTGAAATCATCTTCTTTGCATATTCGACTTCAAGACCGACTAACCACCGAGCAATCTGTTGCGTGTCGATGACATCAGCGAGGTCTCCACCTGTCACATCACCTAACAGACCGCCGGCATCGATACAAACAGCCATACTATTTGACGCGACACGAGCTAAAATATCGGCGCCATCCTCGTCGCCCGCCGCTGTCACTTCAATTCTGGGAATTGTGGTCCCAGCATCACTCGCAGCCATGGTGAAGGTCATCGCAGTAAAACTACTTCTATTACCACTTGTGCTAAGGAGGTTGGCTTGGAAATCGCCAGAGGATAAGCCATCGGCGTTCGCTTCGACCGAACCGAATGTCCCAACATCGTAGGAAATACCATTAAGCACGTCAGAGTTCCAATTCATACGAAACTGTAAACTCGCGATGTTCAGTGCATTTGTGCTGGACATGTCCACGACCAACGGTACCGTCACCGTGTCGTTCGGATTGAGGACAAGTTTCCGCGCGTCACCAAGTGACACGTCAATAATATTCAACGTAGGGTCAGGAGTTATTTCTTCAAAATTAGTTTCAGGACCCTCGAACGAGAAATCGTCAGCTGGATCAGCCGCTGGTTCCACGATCGCGTAGGTCACCTCACCCAGCTCATTACCACCATAAAATTGCGTCGTTGGAATCTCAGCGCCATCGCTGTTAGCAACGACGTCAAAGTGTACAGCAAGGTCCCCGGATTTTAATGCTCTTGGGGTTGCGATGTTCAGTGTTATGGAGACTGGCTCTTCAAAGCCATCGGCAGCAAAGCCTACGATCGGCACTCCGTCGCTTCCTTCATCCTGGTTATACAAATGCGTGTCCGTGTCTGGTACGGAAACAGAGACCAGTCTCAAACTACGATCACTCAACTCTACCACTCCCTGGTAGGAAGAGAAGTCGATACCACGAGCATCTAGGATCAGTTCCACCGCCTGTTGATTTCCTGCGTATGGGCCAGGCATTAGGTGAGCGTGGACACCTTGTGGCAGGACCTGACCGAACGTATCCAGTCCATCGGGTGTGTCATATGATTCTGAGTCTACCACCATGTCCCCTGTACATGCGACTAACAATAGTGCCGCCAAGGTCCATATCGTGGGCGTAGTCCGTTTCCTGGTGTCTGTTGAATAACCCATCAGTTGCTCACCGTTATGCCGTGGTTGCGAACCTTGACCTTGTCTAGTACCGATTTACCTAATTCGGTACCAGCGGTCGTAACTTCAACCTCGACAGTTACTGGTCCAGCAGCGACGCCTTTGAATTTGAGAAGTACAGCGTTAAAAGATGCCTTTTGTCCTGAACCGTCATATAGATTCACTATAAAAGTCCCGGTCGACGTTCCAGTTTCATTGGTTGTAGCCGTGCCGAACGGACCTTTGGTGAAGGACACATAGTCCAAGAGAGATGCATCCCATGTGACTTTCACTTGCAAACTAGCAATATCAACACCCGCCGATTTTGACATATCGACTTTGATCGGCAGAGTAATCTCCTGATTAACTGAAACACTAGAGGTCTCAGTCTCACCGACCAACACGGTGAATTCAGGAATAGCTACCGTGATAGTAGCGGTGGCAGTCACTGACCCAGCACTCGCTGTGATCGTAGCCGTACCCACAGCTACCGATGTTACCAGTCCGTCATTGACTGTCGCGACTGATGGGTCCGACGATGTGTAGGTCACGCCTATTCCTCCCATAACCGCACCAGTCTGAGATAGGACTTCAGCGACAAACCGGGATGTTAAGTTCAGCCCTGGAATAGTGTAGTCACCCTCCACGAGGCTCAATCTGATCGAAGTCGCTACGGGAGTAGTGGGTGTATTAGGCGTGGTTGGGTTGCTAGGTGATGTAGGTGTGCTGGAGCTCTCTCCACCACAACTCCACAAAACTAAAGAGAACAGCAAACTGCGCAGGGCCAAGGTTTTCTTCATTGTACTAGGTATCCTAATGTCCGCATAGGGGGAACGAGGTTGGTTTGTTGATACATTGAGAGCAGGACATGAGTGTTCATATGATTGATCATGAAAGGGGTTTGATATTGTGAACGGAAAGTTTTCCGGGAGAGGTCTGGATTAAGACCTTTCCGACAATTCTGCGTCTACCTGATTGTCAGCTCTGTACCCCTTACTGTGTGGTTACACTTGAGAACATTTTGTCCCAACAGTTTTCTACAACAAACTATTTTATAAAAAATTTCAGAAAAGTAAACCGCTAACATTTTATTGACATCGTGCTGAATTTGATCTATCTAGGTGGCTCATTAAAACTATGGAATATTTGATAAATTACACATCATCGAAACCCGAGTAATTGACAGTCATGGAGCAATCAACCCTCCCCGATAGAACAACACAAATTAGTGGTGCCTACAGAGCTAATTACATGAAAATTCTAGTCACTCTGGTCACTACTGTACTGATGGTAGCATGCGGAGGTGACGATACGGGGACTAGCCCCGGGACAACCCCCAGAACAGGCGGCGAACCACCAGCTGCGCGCACCTTTACTGGAACGGTCACGAACATTGTGACGGGGGCCAAGGTCCAAGGTGCCAAAGTGACCATCGGTGACGCATCAGGGACAAGTGGTGCAGATGGCTCGTATAGCTTGGAATTCCCGGACGGTGGAGAAGGAGCACCGTTTAGAGTAGAAGCTTCCGGGTACCATACCCGAGAATCCAGTGTGTCACTGAATGGTTCGAAAACCATCAATCTCACCATGATTCCCATGGGCAATGGGTTCGATTTGGCGTTCTTTGACGAAACGTTCAGAGAACCAGGTAGAGGCACACGACGCTGGGCCACACAACCGGCGATCGAAATATGGACCCAACAACTGAGTGCGCCGGCCTGTTCGACTTCGGGCCCATGCAAGGATCAAGTCACTGCGGACGCGACACCGGACTGGTTTGAAAAATATGCGCGTGAAGCGATCGCAGAAATGTCTGATCTTTCAGGCGGGACAATGAATAACCCAGTCATCACATTGAAAACTTTTGCGGTCGGCACTCAAATCGACCGGTACGAAGCCAGCGGCAACATACGATTCAAGTACATCAAGGCATTCCCACCACCCTATGCCAACAACGGCGGAGCTACTGGTGGCCAACCAAATGATAAGAATGAAATGGTCGATGCCCCTATTCGCATTAATGGCACCTATCCTCCCAGACTAGACAGGCCCTATCCAGGAGCTATTTTTTGGCACGAGTTTGCGCACGCCATGGGGTTCATTCCAGGGCACCCACAGGGCGTTCCGAATGTGCGAGGCCCGTCGATTATGGGACCCGATCCCGTTGTAGTCACAGACAAGGATCGGTTGCATGCAAAAATTCTCTATCAACGACCGGCGGGAAGTGCGAGTCCAGATCGCGATCCCTTTGGAGTGAACATCAACTGAACCTGAAAGGAGCTTTAGCATGGAATCACTGAGCAAAGAACGAAACCTACTGCTTGGACTACTCCTGGGAATCGGTAGCGCAGTCGCTATCCCGTTCCTCACACCGGGACCCAAGGAACTCGTAGCGTCTACGGGCCAGGAAATGGAGTGTACCGGTCAGGTTGACCTAGATACTGCATTCCATACCTACGGCCAAATCCACTTGGTGTGCGAATAAGGCCATGCATCGGTCCCTAAAAGATCAGTGGGTCAACATAATTTTCATTAAGTGCGGACTTATCCTGTGCATTGTCGCTGGATTCAACGAACAAGCTGGAACGCTCATTTTCTTCGCCGGACTACTCTCATTCGTAACAGGGTGCGCAAGATTTTTAAGGACGGCCAACTAAATGACCCGTGTCCCTCGTCGTTCCTACATAAAAGGAATGGTCCTTGCCGTACTGTCGTCGATCATGATCTGCGTCCTGATCGGAGCTGTCGGCATCATTGGGGTCGAAGGCGATCCATTTGATCAATTATATTTCGCACTCCTGGGGTTGGGTTGGGTCAGTGGCCTAATAGGACGCTTCCAGGCTCGTAATATGCGCTATACAGTAACAGCAATGGCACTAGGGATAGGCCTGCTCGCGGCCTACGCAATTCTGATCGGCAAGCATCACTCACCCGTCAGTTCGGTGTTTGAGATTATAGGCCTGAACGGATTTTTCGTGGCGCTATTTCTGCAGTCCGCGAGATTGTTTTCCAGAGAACGATAGGCTTTCTGAAATTAATGTGAACTAAACGCACATGACGGTGTAATCCTTGGTTGAAACTGTAGATTAGTGATCTTTAGTTGGATGAAATTGACAATACCATAACTGCTGGCGACGACCCGGCAAAAAAGTGTTCAAGTGACAGAATCAGGCCCATCAGTAGAAGTAATTAATGTAAGGAAAGTTTATCCTTCGGGTGACGGAGAACGAGCAGTCCTGGACGGAGCTTCTGCGACCATAGGTTCCGGCGAGAGGGTCGCTATTCTAGGTCCGTCAGGATCAGGTAAATCGACGCTATTGAATCTGCTGAGCGGAATCGACGAGCCCGATCAAGGCACCATCGAAATTAACGGTTCAGATCTCAGGACTCTCTCAGAAACCGAAAGAACCCTTTTTCGCAGGAACCATATCGGCTTCGTTTTCCAGTCGTTCAATCTTTTACCTGCTTTAACGGTTCTAGAAAACTTGCTGCTGCCCCTAGAGTTGATTGGCAGAACAGGAAATGAAGCGAATGAACGAGCTCGGTCGCTGCTAGAAATGGTAGAGCTTTCTAAACGCGCTGACAGCTTTCCGGATCGCCTTTCAGGGGGTGAGCAACAGCGAGTTGCAATCGCTAGAGCGGTAGTTCACGAGCCCTCGCTACTGCTGGCAGACGAGCCGACTGGAAACCTGGATGAAGACACAAGCCATCGGCTCATAGAACGGCTAGAAGATCTCATCAGTATTGGAAAGACGACACTGGTAGTAGTCACGCACTCCAAACAACTGGCTGATAGAATGGATAGAGCATTACGGCTGGACCATGGTGGCTTGGTGGAGTACTAGACTTGAAGCTGTTGAACAAAGCCAGTATGCGTCATCTCAAGCAACATCGCTTCCAGAGCATCTTATCTTTGTTGGGAGTAGCCCTCGGCGTCGCAGTTGTTCTCTCCATAGATCTAGCGATACAAAGCGCTAGAATCGGTTTTCAGGTTTCCGCCGAAGCTGTAGCGGGACTGGCCACGCACGCAATACAGAGTGATAGAGGAGCTATCGATGAAGAACTTTTCACGCGACTCAAACTCGATCTCGATGTAAGTGAGGCCGCACCGGTAGTCGAGGGTTCGGTAACTTCAACTTCATTGCCGGGAAGAACGCTTAGAATATTGGGATTAGACCCCTTCTCAGAGGAGCCTTTCCGACCTTATACATCTGGAACCTCGTCCAACTTAGATGTTGGCCGACTCATGACTACCAAGGGCGGAGTGATCCTCACCGAACAACTCGCCGCAGAGGGTGGACTCACGGCCGGTGATTCTATCTTTGTCTCTAGCTACGGCACAAAATGGACGCTTCCCATTGTCGGATTATTTGAGTCAGATGACAGACTGACTAGGTCAGGCCTATCGGATGTCCTGGTCATGGACATTTCGGGTGCACAAGAAATATTCGACATGATCGGCTATCTGACTCGAATTGACCTCCGCATCCCAGATGCTGACCCATCTTCCGAACAGCTAGTAGGCAAGATCGCAGATAATTTACCTAATGGAGTGAGGCTAGAAAATGTAGGAACCCGATCAGACACAATGGCCGGAATGATACAGGCATTTGATGTGAACCTGACGGCACTGAGCTTGCTCGCCGTACTGTTTGGAATGTTTCTCATCTACAATTCGATGACTTTTTCAATCGTCAGCCGCAGGGCTTCTTTCGGTAGGCTCCGCGCACTGGGTGTGACCCGAGATGAAATACTGAGGTCTGTGCTCAAAGAGGCGTTTTGGATAGGAGCATCGGGAACGGTTGTTGGATTGGCATTAGGTATTTTTCTAGCTCAGGGATTGATCGGATTGATCACTCAGACTATCAACGATTTGTACTTTGCACTTTCGGTAAGAGACATCTCTATTGAGCCCGTAAGTTTGGCTAAATCACTGGCTCTGGGCATCGTTGCCACCGTCATTTCTGCCCTGCCCCCGGCCCTGGAAGCTGCGGGTTCCACGCCTAGGGCGGCATCGATACGATCCGTCCTCGAATCCAAGACCAAACGCATGGTTCCGATGCTAGCATGGTCGGGAGTCGCCCTATGCCTTTTGGGTTGGCTGATCCTTTTTCTGCCGACCAGAAGCCTAGGTGTCAGTTTTATTTCACTTTTTGCCATTATAACCGGCATGGCCGCGATTACACCCCTTGGAACGGTCGCCCTGGTAGAGTTAGTAAAACCGACTTTGGCTACATGTTTTGGCACGCTTGGATCGATGGCAGTAAGAGGAATAAGGACAACCCTTAGCCGCACCGCTCCAGCCATAGCTGCTTTGGTTATCTCCGTTTCTGTGACTGTCGGTCTCGGAATCATGATAGACAGCTTTCGCGGGACCCTTATCAACTGGCTCGACGGAACACTTCAAGCTGACATTTATGTGTCTCTGCCCGGACCTCAGGCCTCACGGGCTTCGGGAACTTTATCTGCAAGCCTGATACAGGATTTTATCACGACAGATAACGTGGTGGGCTACAGTACATACAGGGCTGTTGATGTGATCAGAGACGGAGACACCTACAGGCTAGTTGCGCTGGGATTGGACCGGAGGGGGGAGGACGCTTTTGATTTTCAGTCGGGTGACCCAGACGCCATCATGAGAGACTTTCAGGCTGGCAGGGGTGCCATCGTATCTGAACCATATGCGTATCAACGACAGTTGGCAGTAGGAGATTCAATCTCCCTGACAGGCGAAAAATCTAGCAAATCACTTCCCATTCTTGGCATCTTTTATGACTACGGATCTGAACAGGGGACCATCATGGTTTCCAGAGGGTTATACGACACTGCCTATGATGATGTCGGGGTGACATCACTGGGACTCTTCCTGGACGAGAATACACAGCCAGAGGAAGTGGTAAGTAATCTCCTAACCAAAGTACCCGTCGGCAGAGAAGTGACCGTGCGATCTAACGCCTCGCTGCGATCAGCTTCCCTGGAGGTTTTCGATCGGACTTTCACGGTGACCGGAGTGCTCCGTTTACTGGCATTCATAGTAGCCTTCGTAGGAGTATTGAGCGCTCTGACCGCACTCCAGATGGAGAGGACCCATGAGCTAGGTTTACTTCGAGCCTCTGGTCTGACTTCGGCCCAACTGAAACGCCTCGTAATCGGACAGAGCGGCCTTATGGGACTCATCGCCGGAGTGCTTGCGATTCCCGTAGGAATACTGCTTTCCGTTGTGATGATACAGGTGATCAACAAAAGATCATTTGGATGGAGTATACAAATGCAAATCGACCCTGAAGTGATCATTCAGGGTATCGTGCTCGCTCTCTTCGCCGCTTTGTTGGCCGGAATTTATCCCGCCCTGCGCATGGCGAACACTTCACCATCCGTGGCGCTCAGAGGAACCAGCGAATGACCAGTGACTGGATTATAGAAACTCGATCAATGAGCAGGCTGATGTCCATCATCCTGCTACTCTATCCAATGGCCTGCCAGGGTCCGAATGAGACAGCGGAACAACAGGAAACCCTGTCATTAACCGACATGCTCAGTGGGGTTGATACGGTAGGATACTCCAGGGCACTCGAGGCACGAACTTTCAATTTTCCTGAGGACCACGGCCCCCACGAATCTTTCCGAACCGAATGGTGGTACGTGACAGGCAACCTAAACTCTGAAGACGGCGACCCTTTTGGATTCCAGTTCACAATTTTTCGTAATTCCCTATCTCCATCTAGATCCAACGGGACCTCCGCCTGGAACACTAATCAGGCGTATATGGGGCATTTCGCGCTGACCGATATCAACGAGAACGGCTTCTTCTTTGAAGAGAAATTTTCTAGAGGTGCCGTCGGATTGGCAGGGGCAGAAACAAATCCCCTAAGAATTTGGATAGAAGACTGGTTTCTTGAAGGATCAACCCAAGACAAAAACGTATTTCCACTGCGACTTTCAGGTGGGGCCGACGGCATTCAACTAGACCTGACCCTGCAAGAAGGCAAGCCAGTCGTCTTACAGGGCGAGGAAGGCCTAAGCAAAAAAGGTAACGCCCCTGGGAACGCATCGTATTATTTCGCGAACACTAGAATGCCCGCCTCTGGAACCTTACTTGTCAACGGAGAACTTTTAGAGGTTTCAGGGTTGGCTTGGATGGACAGAGAGTGGTCGACTTCTGCACTGTCGGACGGACAGGTCGGCTGGGATTGGTTCGCACTTCATCTCGACGATGGCTGGGACCTGATGGTGTACCAGCTCCGGCGTGCGGACGGCAGCGCAGACCCGCTCAGCGCCGCATCTCTGATTGATCCTAGTGGTCGCAAGACCACACTTCAGTTAGGCAGTGATATCCTGATCCAACCCAATGACTATTGGAACTCAAGCTTGGGGGATGCGCAGTACCCATCTGGGTGGAACATCAAAGTTCCCTCTCAGGATTGGGATCTCCTTGTTGAGCCGGCAGTTGATGATCAAGAACTGCTGGTAACGTTCCGCTACTGGGAGGGATCGGTCAGAGTTTCAGGCACTGGAAAAAATGGAGCCAGAATGAATGGAAGGGGTTATGCAGAACTGACTGGGTATGCTGGAGATGCATTGCCTAACCAATAGCCTTTTTCGAATCACTGAGGCCTAGCATTCTCTAGTTTTGCCTTCCCAAAACCGTTATAATTAATAGTGTTCGCTGAAGTAGCGGACCCCGGAGATTTGTTGCGATTGCAGCCGGGTTAACAAGATGCTAAACCGCTCGAAAGGGTTCGTGCGGAAATGCCGTACGGAACCCTTTTTTAGTTGGTAGCATCTCCATGTTAGGAGATACGTTATGAAATACCAAGACAGTGAAATCTTCAATCTAGCCCAGCAGTTGGGACTGAATCCAAGGCACGAAGACCCGTTTGGGCAAAACCCCCCACCTCTACACATCTGGACCGCTCAATGTCCTCATACAAATCACTATATTTTTATCAATCTTGAAAAAGATCTGTATTACTGTGGCTGGTGCAAGCGAGGTGGTGGTCCCTCTTCACTCCTTGATTTCAAGGAAGAACGAAAAGAAAAATCCAGACGCGAACGAGAAGAATTCGCGGCGAGACAGGCAGTTCGATCATTGGATCAAGAAGGGTTTTGAGTCATGAAAAAACCTATCGTAAACCCAAAACTAGATTACCTCGCCTTTGAGACACTTTATGCTCTCCAAGATACACCTATCTGGAGTAACGATGGAATCCCTAGTCCTACCTTATTAGATCAGATAGATGAACTGGCTGAAGCACAAGTGTTACACTGCTATGAACCTCTAGTGCAAGAACTCATCAATAGGAGTCATGTGGCAGGAAGCGGACGAAGTATGCAAAAAAAGTGGCCGACGCACGAACGATTAACCGATGTGCTATTGGCTTCAGATCTAAATGGTCGCTGGCTGACACATCTGGATTCCAGAATTGTTGAAGTGGTCCCCAAAGAGAGAGTCCACTGCTGGGAGAAATGCAGGATGAGAATAGCTAAGCATCCCTCTGGGAATCCCGGTATGTGGGATAACATGCTCCGCCGGGGATATAGTTCTGAAAATTTTGTAGACGATGTCCTAGACCTTTATTCCGAATTCTACAAGTCTAGGACCGAGTGACTGAGCATTGGGACTGAGCTATGGATAGTCACTATCCGATGAGTATCGTACTTTGGATCAATAAAAACACAAAAAGCAGGAAAACTAGAAACATGTCCAACGGAGACCATTGTTATGACCCTTTCACCGCTCATTGATCAGATCCTTGCTTTCCGTGATGAACGAGACTGGGCTCAGTTCCATACACCCAAACACTTGGCGAACGCACTTGGAATTGAGGTGGCGGAGCTTCAGGAGCTAATGCTTTGGAAGAACGACCA
>JBJKYO010000012.1:0-13316 GCA_045561015.1 Longimicrobiales bacterium
TGTTATATTAACTAGTTAGTAAGTCTAAAAAGGGCTGAATGCTATAACTAACGACCCCTCTGACCACTCTCAAGTGGCTCAAATTTGGGACTTGACTCTGGTCGAGAGGTCTTACAGTGGCATCAGTTCACAATACTGTGAGAAAGAAATGACAACTTATCTGAATGACCCTCAATCTGAGGGACAGGAGTTGCCGGTTGTGGCAACTTCTAGTGCAGCCCTACTAATCGATTTCGACAATGTGACGATGGGCATGCGGAGTGATCTATCCAAAGAATTGAAGGTTTTACTGGATTCAGACGTCGTACCGGGTAAAATCACTGTTAGAAGAGCTTATGCGGACTGGAGGCGTTATCCACAATATGTTGTGCCACTTTCAGAAGCATGCGTCGAATTGATTTTCGCACCTGCATATGGGAGTTCAAAGAAAAATGCCACTGATCTTCGTATGGCAATCGATGGACTGGAGTTAGTTTTTCTTCGACCCGAGATCAGCACTTTTGTGCTCCTGACAGGTGACTCAGACTTCTCTAGTCTAGTTATTAAGCTCAAAGAATATGGGAAACATGTTATAGGAGTGGGTTTACAGGAATCTACCTCAGACACATTAGTCCAGAACTGTGATGAATACTATTCATATAACAGTTTAACTGGACTAAGAAAAATGAGTGAAGAGGACGTTGATCCAAAAGATCCCTGGGATCTTGTGGCACAGGCAGTGTCCAAGATGATAGACCGAAATGATGTCATGAGGTCTGATAGATTGAAACAAGTTATGGTTGAACTGGATCCTAGTTTCGACGAGGGAGACTTAGGTTATAACAAGTTTTCGAAGTTTGTCGTCGAAGCGGCTAATCGCAACAGTATAGGAATCCAGAAGATGGAGAATGGGCAATATGAAGTTATGCGTGGCGATAAGCCAAACGTTAAAAAATCTGTTCCGAAATCCAAGGATTCATCCAAGTCCAACAGTCCTGATTTGCAGACTGGGTATGCACTTATGGTTGATTGCTTGCGGGATCAAAACGACAAAGGGCAGGAGTCTTTAATCGATTCTGATGTCAAGCGTAAAATGCTGAGAATAGATAGGAGCTTTGATGAAACTGAGTTCGGTTTTAAGAAATTCAGCAAATTTCTTCTCCAAGCAGAACAGGATGGCGTGATTAAGATGGAGGTGGCAAAGACAGGTGGTTATAAGGTGTTTACGGGCCACCAATTAAGCCATATTGGAAGCATGGGTCTTCCTACAGAGAAGGGTGCTATTGTAAAATATTTGACAAACTCTTATCAAGGGATTGGGAAAAAGACAGCTGAAGAGATTGTAGCGGCATTTGGAGAGAAGGTTTTTGAAGTTTTTGAGACCTCTCCACAACTGGTAAAAGAGGCTTCTCCTAGGCGTTCTGAAAAATTGTTAGATGGATGGAGAGCCGACATAACAAGAAGAAGAAAAGTCGAAAACAATGGGAAAGATTCTGACTAGAAAAGCTAAAGGGTTGTGGAAGAATCAGGTAGAATAAATTCGGATCAATAAAAGTTTACAAATTTATTGGAGTGCAGAATTTTGGAAATAATCGCTTGTATTAAACGAGTCCCAGACACTGAAACACGAGTAAAAATTTTGGAAGACGGTTCTGGAATAAGTTCTGAAGGCATTAAGTATATTACCAGTCCGTATGACGAGTTTGCTTTGGAAGCAGCTCTTAGGGCAAAGGAGACAGAGGAATCGTCAACTGTGACCGTGATGACACTAGGCCATGATGAAGCCCAAGAGAACTTGCGCAACGCTCTCGCCTTGGGTGCCGATGAAGCGACTCTCCTAAACGGTGCTGTAACAATGGACGGTCTTGCCACAGCTAAGGTGTTGGCTCAAGAGATGAAATCTAAAAGCCCCGATTTGGTTTTATTCGGTGTTAAGGCCGGAGATGACGATCAGCAACAAGTTGGACCTATGGTGGCTACGTTGCTTGACTATCGATGTGTAACCAATGTGACAAACTTTGAGATTCAGGAATCTATTGTTATCTGTAAGCGCCAAATTGAAGGAGGAAATGAAGTAGTCGAAGTCACACTTCCGGCAGTCATCACAGTAACCAAGGGTGAGTTCGAACCTCGTTTTCCTTCTCTCAAGGGTATTATGGCTTCTAAAAAGAAGACACTAGTCACCAAAGATGTCCAAGTTCCAGAAAGTCATCTAGTGGTAACAGGCATGGAGTATCCTCCTGAAAGGGATGGGGTATACATTGTCGAAGAGGGATTAGAGGGTGTTTCAGAGCTGGTTAAACTCCTAAGAGAGGAAGCTAAAGTTCTGTAAGTATGAGTTCGATATCTATTATCAACCATTGGAGGTTATAGGGTACTGTAATGTCTAATCTTATGGTGTTTGTGGACCACAGAGATGGTTCTGTAAGTAATGTGACTAGGGAGATTCTTTCTGTTGCTTCATCACTCGCGAAGGAACTGGGTGTTGCTCTCCACGCACTGGTCTTGGGTGACAGCGGAGCTGGTGACTGCAGTGGTCAACTTGCCGAATATGGTGCAGATAAGATTCTTGTGGCAGAGCATCCTACTCTCAGTACTTATCTAAGTGAAAGTCACAGGGAGGTTGTAGTTTCAGCGGTGGAATCAGGTGATTACAGTGCGATCATTTTTCCAGCTACCGCTAAGGGTAAGGATCTTGCTCCTCGTGTAGCTGCTTCGCTAGATACAGCGATGGCTTCTGATGTCAGCCATTTAGAGATAGCTGAGGAGAATCTGGAGGCTACACGAGCCTTGTATGGTGGTAAGGTTCTGGCTCGACTGAGATTTACAGCCTTTCCAGCGGTGATAACGATCCGTCCTAATGTCTTCAGTGCCAAAAAAACTTCTGGAATAGGCCAAGTCACAAACATTGATGTTACCTTGCCAATGCCTGAGGGGTATAAGGTGAAGGAAATAGAAACTCTGGGACGGAAAAATCTAGATGTTTCCGAAGCTCACACAGTTGTTTCTGGAGGAAGAGGGATGAAGGATCCAGCAAACTGGAGATTACTGGAAGATTTAAGGGATTCTTTAGGTTTAGAGGCAGCATTGGGAGCATCCAGGGCTGTTGTTGATGCAGGCTGGAGGCCTCATGGAGAGCAGGTCGGTCAAACGGGAAAGACAGTCGCTCCCAGGCTATATTTTGCTGTCGGAATTTCAGGTGCGGTTCAGCACTTAGCTGGAATGCGAACAGCACAAATTATCGTAGCTATCAACAAAGACGCTGATGCTCCAATTTTTGGTGTGGCCGATTATGGAGTCGTTGGTGATGCAATGGAAATTCTGCCTGTGCTTGCTGAACAAATTGCTGAACTGCATTCAGAAGAATAAGTGCCAAATGACACCACAGGTTTGGACCGGATGAAAAAGATTTTTATCGGCGTTTTAGTGTCAGCCATTTTTGTGCAATCCCCTGGAGAAACTCTCTCTCAAGTCTTTCCCGTAGATTTAGAAAGTCTCAAAGAGGAAAGGAGCTATTGGCTAAACCCAGAGTCTATGGAGGTTTATGACGGGGCAGTATACAAGATGGAAGAGGGTGAGATAGTGTTTAAGGGTCATTTAAGAAATGGCCTATTCCATGGACGTTATGAAGAGTATCACCCGAAAGCAGACTCTCTAGGTTCAAGAGGATATGAAAGAGGCACCTATGAAGACGGGCACCGCGAAGGTGGGTTCGAAGTTTATGAGAGCGTTGGGAAACTTTCTGAAAAGGGTAGATATCTGAGGGGTGTCAGACATGGTCCTTATTTGGCTTATCATGATAATATGAGTCTTTGGATCAAGACCGCATACATAGAAGGTAGATGGGAAGGTCCATATGAATCCTTCGATAGAAACGGAAAGTTACTAGCCAAAGGTCGCTATAAAAAGAATTTACAGTGCGGTCTTTGGGTCCAAGAGGGAAAGATGGTTGAGTATCCCCCCTGTTAGCCGAGTTAGTGATTAACCAGGGCGGATTGAAATACACAACATCATTAGATCTATCTCAATAGGTGCGTACCACAGGAGAATCAAATGAGTCCCATTCGTATGTGTGTTCAATGCGCTTTCTGATTTCGTTGATAACTTCAGATCCTCGGTCACCGTTGGTCATGATAACAAGACCATATCCCTTGACTTTATGAGCGAGAGTCAGTGCCCTGAATCCCCAGTTACTCCCACTGTGACTGAAGTACCAGCCTTCGCCGTGTTTGCTTACTGAAAAACCGACTGAAAAAGGTCCGACTCCAACTGGGTTTAACATCTCTTGAACCATAGTTTGAGAGAGAATACGATTTGAATTTCCCTGCGCAGATAGCTGTATTTCGATAATAAACAGGGATAGATCAGTGGGCGTTGTCCAAAGGCCTGCCGCTGCATGCTCAGGATAAACATGCCATTTCGGACCACGTGATTCACCCTCTCTGTCGTGTGCTCGGGCGGCGTTTTTATCATGTTCTGAAGAAATTGGTTGGGCATAAGAACTACGTTTCATACCAAGTGGGTTAAGAATTTCCTCTCTCATTAAATCAACGAAAGAGCGGTTGTGTACATCAGAAAGGGCGAGTTCCATTAGGGTGACACCGCCACCCGAGTACTCGTAGTATGTCAGCGGTTCACGCTCCATGAACACTCCTCCGACATTTGATAGATCGTGGCCTTCCAGTATTTGGACGGTTGTTGGAAGTGGTTCTTCTGGATCATACCCTGGGAATCCAAAGCCATCTCCAAGACCAGAGGTGTGGCTGGTGAGGGTCCGCGGTGTTACATGTCTATTTTCAGTGAATCCTTCGCCGTCAAGATCCCATGACAGAAGAATGTCATTAATGTCGTCGTCTAGATCAAATAGACCATTTTGCGCTGCTTTGAGTACTCCCATTGCTGCTACTGGTTTGCTTATAGAGGCGGCTTGGAACATTGTTTCGGTGTTTGTGGTTTGTCCTGTTTCTATATCAGCTACTCCATAACCTTTCGCCCAGTGGATCGCAAAATTGTGAATGACTGCTAGCGAAACGCCAGGAACTCCAAATTTTTCCATGAGTTCGATAATAGGCATACTACTCAGATCACTTGTCTCAAAGCCTTTCTTATCTCCATGCTCTATTTGATATTGAGCGTCAGAAATGGAAATAGAGCCAGCGTTTTCCAGGTTTGACCGTGTTACTTCCGATGTGTTGTTGGTGCAGGCTAGAATACCAGTGATCAAAAGAAAAAGTTTGGTTTTTTTCATCTGGGACTCCTAAAATCTATCCTGAAAACTATCAGGTAACTTTCTACGGGTTTTTAGACCAATTATTAAACCCTGGGGAATCATGAAGAAGTAGTAGGTCCAGGGTCGACCCTTCACTGACTCTGCTCATACCTTGGGGAATGATGGCTAAGGCATCTGCACTGCCAAGGCTCCTAACCAACCCTGATCCTTGTGAACCAGCTGGAAAAAAGACCAAACGTCCATCCCTTTTTTCTAATTGAACCCTGGGAAATTCAGTGAGATGTTCGGGAGAGCTAAGGTCAGTAGCGGAGACTGCGGTGATTATGGGTCGATGTATGTGTGTACATCCAGCCATAGCTAAGATAAAAGGTCTTACGAGTATTTCGAATGTGACCATTGCCGACGAAGGGTTTCCCGGTAATCCGAAAACTATTTGATCTTTATGGTTGTCTCTCGGCAGGTGTCCGAAAGAGACTGGACTTCCTGGTCTTATTCTTGTTCGCCAAAAATCAAGGTTGAATCCAGCCTGGTCAAGACATTCCTTGAACAAGTCTCCTTCACCCATGGATGCTCCACCTATTGTCACAAGAATATCTGCACTTTGGCCGCTGTCTATATGCGATTTAATATCATTAATTTCATCCTTGGCGATACCGAGGTTATAAGCTATTCCTCCGGCAGTCTTGACCGAGCTACTGATTAGGTGGCTATTTGATTCGGGTATCTTTCCAGGATCCAAAGAACTACTCGACAGTGACTCCAGTTCGTTTCCACTTGCCAAAACTGCTACTGTGGGTTTCTTGAAAACTCGTATAGGGTTTGTTCTGGTCGCTGCTAATACAGTTATCTGCCCTGGTCCTATACTTAGTCCTGCTTTTAGGACGATCGTTCCTTTTTCCCAGTCTTCTCCAGCTGGTCGCACATTTCTTCCGCGATCTCTATCTGAAAAAATGGCTATCTTCCCAGATTCGTTTTTTTCCGCGTCGGTATGTTCTACCCTGATTACAGTATCAGCTCCCGCTGGGACCGCTGCTCCAGTCATTATCCTCACGGCTTGATTTTGACGGACTTCACCCTCAAACAAGATTCCTGCGTGAACAACATCTACGACATCAAAAACCACTGGGTCAGTTTCAGTTACCTGTTTCAGGTCTACACTTCTTATTGCATAGCCATCCATTGCGCTGTTGTCTAATGGTGGCAAAGTGCTGGGTGCAGAAATGTTTTCAGCTAGTACCCTCCCCAGGGCATCATCGATGGAGATGGATTCTTTTTCGACAAGCACCACTGATTCAAGCACTCGTCTCTCGGCTTCATCTAAAGGGAGCCAGTCAGCGATTCTTTCTTCGAATTGGGCCATGATCATCAATCAGAAACGATAACTAAAGCCCACAAAGAGATTCTTTGTGGCGACCCACTCATCTTTAGGGTTGCTACCCAAAGGGTCTGCTTCTGTGGTCAGCCATCCAGCTGGAGTACCGACTTTCCAAAGGTTGAAAACTCCCTCTGTGAAGAGAGTGATTTGTTGTGACAGTTCAAAGTCGAGACCTCCAGCAATCACGGAAGCAAATTGGCTACCAAAATCGTATCGCTTCTCCTGGTCAATTCCAGCTGCTTCTTCGATTGACTGGTCGGCTGCCAGAGAGACTGCGGCACCGCCACCCACCGCTAGGTATGGTTGTAAGGAACGCCAGGTTCGATGGCCAGTTAGATTGAGGCGAAATCTTAGATCGACCACCCCAAAATTCAACTGAGTATCACCCAGCTTTTTGCGACCTTCTGACGCATTGAGATCGTAAACTGACCGGGTAGAGTTGTATCGATTAGCGTTAATTTCAATGGTAAGTCCACTACCGACATTTATCCCGTAGCGACCGCCAATGATAGATGCTGTTCTTGGCCCTATATCCAATTGACCTGAACCTATCGTTGCTTGACCGTAAAAGAGTCTTCCACTGTGACGAGCGTCAACAAATTTATACGGTGAGGGAATCACCTGTGCTTTTGCTGTATTAGAGACTAAACAGCAGATTGAAGTGATTAAAAAAACCCTTGATGCAACGCTTACGATTGAATAAATAATTTTCTCTTTGGGATAGGTCTGTAAATTTAAGCCAGAGTAGGGTGTTTGTAGTGTCGACGACTTCATCAAGCTACATAAATTCACTCGACACTCCAAAATTCTTCACGGAACATTCTACCAAACTATATGGAAAGCGTCCTGTCTTTTATACACCCAGTGACGATCACCCTGTTCATCCAGGTAGGCCTCTTCTTCTTGCCGGCAAGATACTGGCTGGTCTCCCCATTCAGGGACTTCGGTAGTTGCTTGCAGTTCGATTGAATGCCAGACATTGGGTAGCATGGTGGCTTCACCCCTGACGGGGACTCCTTCTTGAGCATCCCAGCGACCTATCAGAGGGCCGGCTCCGTGTCCGTGATCTCCGATCGGATGGGTATAAACGGTTCCGTTAATTCCTTCAGAACGCATCTGACCTAATGTACCCTCTAATACCTGGTTTCCAGTTAAACCAGGTATCATGTGTTCGAGTAATATATCTTGTAATCTGTTCGAGTTCGCCAAGCATTGTTTCAGCCCCATTGGGACTTCTGTCTCTCCTTGGGGCATTACATAGCCGAGATGTTGGGTATCTGTATGAAGATTCATTGCTACCAATCCAAAGTCGGTCCATAGCAGATCTCCTGGTTGAATAGTCACGGGTTCCTCTGCAGCAACGAGTCCACCGTGACGCTGAACGTCTACGTTCGTCTGAAACCAAGTCGTATATCCAAGCTCTTGTAACTTCTGGCGCATCCACCACCTAACGTCATCTGTTGTAGTGGTTCCTGGGGTAATTACAGAATTGGAGAAAGCCTCTGAAATTAGTGCATGGACCGATTCTTGAATCTTTCGGTACCTTGGTAGCATTTCTGGAATTCTGAGAGAAATATAGTTCATGGCAAGTTTAGGTTCACGTATGACTCGACTGCTATATGTTTCTCCAATTGCCTCCATCAGGGCTTCATGCTCTCCCGTGTGCAGGCCATCTGAGAATGCCCATACAGGGTCAATATTGAGAACTATGTTAACTGGGTCTCTATCTTCAATAAGTTCGCGAAGTAAATTCCATTGTTCATTGCCAACGAGTTCTGCGGTAGGTTGTGTTGGAGCGGGACGGGTTGACCGGAATGCTTGGAAAAGCCCTCCTTGACTGGTGCCACCAAGGGCCAGTTTTTCAACCGTCCCATCATCCCTTTTCGTGAACACGTAAATTGATCTGCGACGAGCGGCAAAGGTTGTCGGTGAGGTTATGGACCAAAAAACCGGATCTTCAGCGTACTCACGCATCGAAAGAATCCACATGTCAGTGTCGTACTCCAGCATTAATTGTGGCAGTACTCTTTCTAACCGGATCTTCAGCCACTCCTGTTGTTCAACTGCTTGTTCTCTCAGAGTAGGAAGGGGTTGATAAAATGCAGTAGAAATGCCTTCAGTTTGTTGAACGTTTTGGCAACTCATCGGCAATAAAATGAATACCACTACTGCTATAGTTTTCATAAATGACATGGAATTAATCCAGCTTATAATTTTCTTGGTTGTAGTCCACTCATAGTGCTACAACAACTGGCTTTTGCGCAACCTAAAAATGTTTTCGGGCTTTTGTCTGCCTAGGGTTTCTGTCCTATATTCATCTATTCTTTTTCCACATCCTCTTCGGTGAATGCGTTGATAATATGATTAGGCAGATGGCAAGAGTCAGTCAGTTCGCTGTGGTTTTGTCATTTGTGTGCCATTTCACGACAGTGGAAGGACTTTTTGGTCAAATCGTATCAGTAGAAAAAGAAGAGAATATACGAGCTAGTGAGAACGGGATACTGTTGGGACGGATGACAGAGGGATCCGAACTGGAACTCCTTACTTCGAGAGATAACTGGTTACAGGTAAATTTAGCAGGTTGGGTTTGGGAAGAATCACTTCAAGCAGTGGATACAGAAGATTTTGATTTGACGGTATCCGCTTCGGAAGGTGAAAACATTCGCAATAAGCCTCAAGGACTGATTGTTGGGCGACTAGAAAATGGCACTCTTCTAAAATCTGTTGAGAGAGTTTCTGGATGGATTCGTGTGGAAAGGAAGGTGTGGATTTGGTCCGAATCGGTCGATGTGCAGACGATGAATATGGAATCTGAAGCTGACAGTACTAAAGCGGGTAAGATTGAAACTGAATGGTTAACATTAGGGAAAGGCCTGGCTGTATTAGACGGTCCGAACGGTGATACTTTGGTCAGGCCTCAACAGCCTTCTAGATTCGAAGTGCTGGCAAGACAGGGAAATTGGGCACAGATCAGCATTAACGGTTGGCTCTGGGCACCAGAAACATCTGAAGATATGGAGAGACTTCCAGTACTGGTAGATGTGAATATAGATGATGTCTCAGGTAGATCAGACGAATTTGAAGGAAGGTTCTTGCAATGGGATCTACAATTTATAACGATTGAAAAGGCTGATAGAATACGCTCTGATTTTTATGAGAATGAAAATTTTCTTGTAACAAGGCTGGCCAATACTGAGGATAATTTTATTTATGTTGCTGTTTCTCCAGAATTTTTCGAAGAGGTATCCTTTTTAAATCCAATGGATGAGGTCCGCGTTGTGGGACGTCTCAGAACAGCTTCTGAAAAACTAACGAATGCCCCCATACTAGAACTAATTTCATTAGAACGTAAAATACCTTAGAAAAGTTTGACCACTGATCTCAACAATGAACTCCTAAGGGTCTCTTTCTTTACTGACGTTGACCGTCCGAGAGCCCGATTTATCCTGCCTTGTAAGCCAGAGTCCTATTAGGATAACTACCGTCCCTATAAGTTGAGCTATGGATGGGATTTCTCCTAACCATACAAGGGCAGTGAGCAGGGCGATTACAGGAACTAAGTTTGAGAAGGCTGCTGTTCTCGGGGCACCGATTTTTTCCAGGCTGTAATTCCAGAAGTAATAGGCAATAGCTAGAGCCATGACTCCAGCATACGTAACCCCTATCCAAGATAGTATGGGAACGCTTTTCAAATCCATGGACCATAGTGACTGTGCTCCAGCGAGTACTAGGCCTGGTGTAGCTATACAAAGAGTCCATGTAGTTACAGCTAGGGCTCCATATTCACGTGTTAAATTCTGAGAACCGACAGTGTATGTGGCCCAAGTGATAGCGGATAACAGTACCAACAGATCACCAACAGGAAGGTTCTCAGATAATGAAAAATTTTTGTCGCCTCCAGAAACAACAAAAAAGATGCCAACCAGAGTGATAATGATACCAGCCCAAACCTCCATACCATAAGTCTCTTTATTTATGGTTGTGGCCAGTAGCATCGTCCATATTGGAACTGTAGCTAGAAGAAGCGAAGAGTTTCCAGCAAGTGTTTTATCGATACCGTAGATAAAGAGAAGCTGGTAAACGATGTTACCCAGGATGCCAAGTAAGATGATTTTTAGCCAGTGTTTTTGCTTGGGCATTGGGATAGGCCCTTTGAGCCTTAGCATGGTGAGGAGAACTAGGGCTGCCATAGGGAATCTGACGGCATTAAATGCTAATGGGTCAAAATAGACCAGGGAAACCTTGATTACTGAGAAATTGATACCCCAAATCAGACAAACAGTAATCAAAGCCAGATCATTCCATGGAATACCAGAGGAGATTTGTTTCCTAGGATCCTGGGATTGCGTCTTAACCAAGTAAGAGCCTTTTGATTATAATTTGCTTAAAGTAAAATCGATGTGCGTCCCCAAAAGATAGCCCTTAATTTGTCTTGTTTCTATATCATAGAAAGGTATGGGATCATTCTTTAATATTTGCAACACTTTCTTCATACGGAGGTGCAACAAGGTTTTATCTCTTAAAGGTTGAAGTACTAGGGAAAGGAGGAGATTTCTAGATTGCGAAATCTGCTTCTATTTGACATTATGGTGTGGCCAGACTCAGGAAGTTTAGGTTCGTTGAAGGACCTATTGTGAGTCTCTTTCATCAAAAAACAGGAACGTATTGAATTAAAATGAGATTTTCATGAGACAGTTTCTAGATCATGCTGGTAATTCGTGGATCGCAACGGTCAAAGAGGACTCTTCTTTGGATTATAAGGGTCGCTATTTCATGTACCTACGAGAAGAAAATGTCACTGAAGGTAACGGACATGCACTTATGGATATCCGATGGAATAGTGAAGAAGTTGCTAGTAGAACATTAAAGACGATGTCCGATGTTGAGTTGAGACGACGTTTAAGATCAGCTATAGGACGTGGTTAAACTGTGTGCGCTGTCAGGGCTTCGTAGGACAAAAAGTCTATGAGGTCCTGCTAACATGTAAATAAAACGGTTAGGATTTCTCCCCCGTAATGTTGCTCTTTGTATTTAGAGGTGAACTTTGTTACTAGAGGTTTGTTGTGGCTCAGTAAGGCACGCAGTAAGTGCAGCGCAGGCAGGTGCACAGAGAGTAGAGTTATGCGATAACTTGGTAGAGGGTGGAACTACACCGAGTTCTGGGATGATACGACTAAGCGTTGAGACAGTGAAGGTGCCGGTGATGGTCATGATAAGGCCGCGAGGGGGTGACTTTCTCTATACTGATCTAGAGTTTGAAGTGATGTTGCGAGACATCGCCAATGTTAAAAACTCGGGTGCAAACGGTGTAGTGTTCGGAATCTTAAATCCAGATGGTACTATCGATATGGAGAGATCCAGTCGCTTAGTAGATGCGGCCAGGCCTTTGCAGGTCACTTTCCACAGAGCGTTTGATGTTACAAGAGACCTGATAGAGAGTCTAGATACGCTTTGTGAAATGGCTGTCGATCGAGTGCTTACTTCAGCTGGTTCAGCCTGTTTGAGACAAGCGCTACCCCTCCTTTCAGAACTTGTTGTGGCAGGCGGAGATTCTATTAAGATCATGGGCTGTGGGGGTGTTGAACCGTCGCATGTGGATGAACTTCTAGTGGCAACAGGCATTACCGAATTACATGTTGGGGCAACTCGCTCAGTTGAAAGTCAGATGCAGTATCAAGTGGACAACCTCTTTATGGGTCGTTCCTACAGACCAGACGAATACGTCTTAGAAGAAGTAGATATGGAGTTTGTAGAAAGGATGTCTGATGTTCTCAGCGGATATACTGGGTAAGTACTCTTGTTCCACTTCCATCTTTAGCACTGGGGTCAGGGAAGAAGCAGAAACCCTTTCCATCATACTGTAGCTTTTCAATCTGTCTCTTTGTCCAAGTCATGGCCCTATCCTCGCAAAAGGTTTTGTGGCCAAATGGTTTTGGACCATTACCAATGAGACCTTGGCGTCCTTTTGAAATTGGCAAGGTGAGAGCCGATTAGGTCTTCGATACGCTTAGAGGAACTTGTGCTACGTACCCCATTTGAAATGATGCTGAAAAGTAGCTCCTCGTCATCTCTTGTTTTGACCACTCCAGTGAGCGCAGACACTCCTTCTATTGTACCTGTTTTGGCCTTTAGATTCCTTGCCGCACCAGTTCGGTACATCCTCCTCAAAGATCGTCCAGCCTCTGGAAGTGTGGAGAGGAAGGTCTGCCATTGGCCACGCTTGGCTACGTAGGTAAGAAGTTGAATAAAGGCTTGGGGACTGGATTCATTGCTCGCTGACAGACCCGAGCCGTCGCTGATGGTGATGTGTCCATCTTGAATTCCTACTTCTTCTCTCAAGAACCTTTGTATTGCTGCAGCGCCTCCTTCAAATGATCCACCTTCTCCAGTGATTCGTCCCATTGTTTTCAATAGTGCTTCTGCAAATAAATTGTGACTTTCGTGATTGATCACCTGTAGGTATTCTAGAATTTCAGGAGAGATATGTTGGTCCACCAAATCAGGATGTTCGACACCACTATTTGCATCACCTCGGTATGTTGATCTGGTGATTCTGGAAAATCTTTCATCGTTAACAGATTTTGGATCACCTTTTACCTCTATACCGTTTGAAACAAGAATTCCTTTTAGTTCTGAGGCTGCGAGCAAAGCTGGATCTGGGACGGTTAAACGTCTCCAAACACCTGGACTTCCAGTTCGGATCTGCCCATAAATATGCACCTCAGAATCGGG
>JBJKYO010000013.1:0-13202 GCA_045561015.1 Longimicrobiales bacterium
CTTCGACACCATGGAATCAACCAGATTTTTTTAGAAACTTTTAAGAGGCTTGCAACCACACGGGAATCTAGAAGCATTGCATCATCCACTTGGTTCGCCTTGGGAGCACTCATAACTCTAACTTTCTTTACAGAAGGCATAGCCTTGTCAGCTATTTTAGTGCATTCTTGGGCCGATCCTGTAGCAGCTTATATAGGAACCAAATGGGGAAACCAACCGCTACTGGGTGGTAGCCTGCAAGGTGTGCTGGCTTTTGCATGCATTGCATTCATCGCACTGAACCTCCATCACTCATTCCAAGTCAGCTTTTATTCAGCTTGTCTATGTGCTTTGGTGGAGCGATTAGCCTGGCCGATAGATGATAATTTGTTGGTCCCACCTATCTGTGCTGGAATAGTTACTACCCTGACGCTCTTAATCTAGACTGGGAAATAGGTTTCTGGTGGACCAGAAGATCCACTTTTTGTCTTCCATCTAGCTGAGGGATTACCACAGCTTTGGTAATGAATGGGCCTGGGTAGACTCGAACTACCGACCTCACGCTTATCAGGCGTGCGCTCTAACCAACTGAGCTACAGGCCCTCAGAGGTCTTGCAAAACTAATATTTTAGCAGACATCACTCAACCGGGTAACGTTCTTCTGGGTTGAAAAATGAAAACTGGATCCCTTGCACCTATAGAACTTGGACACTTCAACTATCGCGGATTGCGATTAACTTTACTGAAATACTTTAGAATAACGAAGAGGTGAAAAAATATGGATCAGTTAAACGCAATGAAATGTGAGGCTTGTAGGGTAGGAGCGCCTAAGGTAACAGAACAGGAAGCGACAGAACTGTTGGAGCAAATTCCAAATTGGTCCTTAATTAGAAAAGACGATATAGACCAATTGGAACGTACTTTTGAATTTACGGATTTCGTAATGGCGCTCGAATTTACCAATTCCATTGGGGAAGCTGCCGAATTAGATGGGCACCACCCTGCCATTCTCACGGAGTGGGGTAGCGTGACGGTCACCTGGTGGACCCACAAAATCCGAGGCTTACACCAAAATGATTTTATCATGGCAGCCAAAACTGATTCCATTTTTGTGAGCTAAAATAGAACCTCTACAGATTCTTTTGACTTCTCTCGCGGACCCTATCCACTAAAAAAGCAACTCGATCTGGATCTGTATTTTTATCTATTCCGTGACCCAGATTAAAGATGTGTCCAGCCTCTTGTCCAGCCTCTCTTAACACGTTGTCGATTCTAGATTCAAGATCCTCTTTTGACGAAAAAAGTGCCATGGGATCTAGATTGCCCTGGACAGCTATATCTGGTCCTAAAACGTTGCGGGCTACCGAAAGAGAAGTCCTCCAGTCAACACCTACAACATCAGCTCCACAATTCTTAACGGTTCCAAGAAGCGTAGCACCCTGGTTCGGAAAATAGATCAAAGGAACGTTAAGATGATCTAAACTTTCAATAATTCTACACACCGATGGGTAAGCAAAAGCTTTATAATCAGTGTCCGCCAACAAACCCACCCAGGAATCAAAAATCATTAAGGCCTTTGCGCCCGCCTGAACCTGTGACTCCAAATATCCAATCATTACGTCTGTAAGTTTCTCGAGAATTATTTGTGACAACTGAGGTTCCGCGAAAAGAAAACTTTTAGCTTGTGAAAAGGTCTTAGATCCTCCACCCTCTACAAGGTAGCAAAACAGAGTGAATGGAGCTCCCGCAAATCCTATGAGGGGAACCGAAGTTGGCAGTTCTCTGTTGATGATCCTTATCGCTTCGGCAACAAACGGAGCATTTTCTCCAGACTCTGGGATTCTCAACTCCTCGATCTGCTCAGCTGTCCTGAGAGGGTTCTTTATTACTGGTCCAGGACTAAACTCCATTTCCACACCCATACCCTCTACTGGAGTCATGATGTCACTGAACAGTATAGCTGCATCCATTTCAAAACGACGGACAGGTTGTAAGGTCACTTCAGCAGCGAGTTCTGGAGTTTTTGTCAGTGAAAGAAAATCAACTTGAGATCGAATTTTTCTATACTCTGGGAGATATCTTCCAGCCTGTCGCATGATCCAAATAGGCGTGCGCTCAGTCGGTTTACAGTAACAAGAAGAAATAAATAGAGACTCAGCCTCTATGGTAGAGGCACTCAAGTTTCAGAACTTCCCTTGAGTTTTTTGGCAATCTCTTTTGCAAAATAAGATATGATCAGATCCGCCCCGGCCCTCTTAATCGACAACAAACTTTCAATCATCACTTCCTCCGTGTCCACCCAACCTTTTTCCCCAGCTGCCTTGATCATTGCATACTCCCCAGACACTTGATAGGCAGCAGTTGGCATCCCAAAAGTCTGTTTCACTCTCCATAAAACATCTAGATAAGAGCCTGCAGGTTTAACAATTATAATATCTACTCCCTCTGCTATGTCTTGGTCGACCTCGCGCATTGCTTCGTCAACATTGGCAGGGTCCATCTGATAGCTCTTTCTATCTCCAGTTGAAGGACAAGAATTCGCTATATCTCTGAAAGGACCGTAATAGGAAGAGGAATACTTGGCAGCATAGGATATTATGGGAACCAAGGAGTGGTTATGGTCGTCCAACACCCTGCGGATAGCTCCCACCCTACCGTCCATCATATCACTCGGTGCTACTGCGTCCGCTCCAGCATCGGCGTAAGCCAATGCCATTTTTGACAATATAGGCAAAGTCGCGTCGTTATCTATTTCTCCGCTACTTCCCAGTATACCGCAATGTCCGTGATCGGTGTATTCACAAAGGCAAACATCAGCCCAAACTAAAAGGTCTGGACATGCTGTTTTTATAGCCTTGATCGCGGAAGGAATGATACCCTTAGGATCATAACCTGGAGAACCTTCGCTATCCTTGCTACTCTCATCTGGAATCCCAAAAAGTAGCACCGCTGGGATTCCAAGCTTCACGATCTCTTTTGCCTCTTCCACCACTTGATCAATCGATAATTGATAGATATCAGGCATACTTTCGATAGAGTTCCTTACTCCCGATCCACCTGTTACAAACATGGGGTAGACTAAATCATCAGTAGATAACTTGGTTTCTCTTACAACACGTCGCCAAGTCTCATTTTGCCTAAGCCTACGATGCCGATAACCTAGAAACTCCATACCGATACCTTTTGCCAGTGTTGAGATTCTTTCATAGAGTCCTGCCAACTACTCTATGAAAGAATCACTCGTCCAGAATAGCCTATTAAAATACATAGGTTACTAGCCCCACACCAAGTCCCAATAGCCTATCCTGGCTCGTTTTACCCTAAAATGTCTGGGGTTGTATTCGTAATTCTAAATCAACCGATGAGAGAATAATCCCCTAAATCCCTCCCTATCCAGACATCTGCATCACATATTCAGCAATTTCCTGATGGGTAGCAAACCATACATCTTCAGCTTTCTCTTTAATATGGTCGATCAATCCTCTCAATATCAAAATTCGAGACCGATGACCAATTACATGTGGATGCATGGTCAATAAAAACATAGTTCCTTCTTCGTAAGCCACATCAAATTCATCCTTATAGACTTGTAGCACCTCCCTTGGAGAGCTATAACTGTTACCCCTAGGGTTAAGTAGTGGGGCGTCATCCAGAATCCATTCCACGGGCAATTCAACCAAACCACTTGGTTCACCCTCTGCTAAAAGTTCATAAGGTCTATCATCAGCCATTAAAGATGAATCATATAAGAATCCCAAATCTTTAATGATTTTCAATGTGTTTTGACTAAAATTCCAGGATGGAGCCCGGTAACCCACTGGCCTACTTCCTGTCATTTCCTCCATATAATCAATTGCTTTAACCACAAGTCGCCTTTCTACGTCCTCAGGCAGTTGAGTGTTCGTTTCATGAATCCAGCCATGAATCCCGAATTCGTGTATTCCATGAGATTTGATTGCGTCTACCATATTGGGGTTGAGCATCATACTAACCGAAGGAATAAAAAATGAGGCTGGAATGTTGTCTTCAGCCAGCACGTCTAACACTCGTCCGAGAGCAACTCGAGCTCCATATTCTCCCTGTGACAAAGCACTAACAGAGACGCTTCCATTTCTCAAGGGAATCGTTTCATTGTCTACGTCGAATGAAAGTGAAACCGCTACCTTAGCACCATTAGGCCATTCCGATGGTTGCAGTGACCGACCAGCCCTCGCTGTATTGACTGCATTGCGAATTTGTTCTTCTGACCATTCGTAGGAAGGCGTGCCTTCTTGTAGGTCGCTAGTCGATCCTCCATCACTTGAAGCCACATCGAGCTGTGTACATCCAAAGATCAATCCTAAGCCTAACAGTTTATGCACCTTACCTAACATCCTTGTCTGGGCCATCCTTTATCCTCCGAGAATATCAACGTTTGTCATGGTCATTTCTTAGCAACTAAATTCAGCTAAAAAACAGTAATCAATTGTAGGTCACTTGCTCACTCATTACAATCATATCGGACTGCCGAGCTATTTATAGATATAATAAGGAGATCGCACATCACTTCCCGAAGAAAGAAGCAACTACTCACTAACCCAAGCTCCTAATGTTTAATCTCTCCTCAAAATATTTGAAAATTGTCGGACTCTTGGTAACGGTGTATGTAGTGTCTCAAGTGTTTCATAGAATCCAGAGGCAACGGTATATTGCAGTGGCTGAAAACACCCTAACCGCTCTGTCCATTGAGCAAGAAGTATACTTCAGCACACATTTCGGTTATACAACAGAGTTGAAGGATTTGGATATGGGAGATCTCGGACCCTTATCAATATCTCTATTCGCTACTTCGGAAGGATGGTCGGGTGTGGCCACACACAAACACCTCTCTAGTAAAGACGGTTGTACGATCTATTTCGGAAAAGCTGAAATATTTTCTCTCGGTGACACTACTCCTAAGTTTCCAGGAGACGTAGCATGCACGCCTTAGGATATCATCCGCAGATTCCCACGGAATGTGACAAAAGCCTTCCCCAGGTTTTTCTTGGGGAAGGCTTTTAACACTCAGGTCACTTTCTATCTTACTGTTGAGTCACAGATCTGGGCCTTTCCCATTCTTTAAACCACTTACGCAAATACAATTGAGTCCGCAAGAAATTAGAAGGTGTCGAGCTTGTTCCATGCCATTCGTTTTTAAACCTCACCATCAGTGTTGGAATCTTCAGGACTCTCAACGCTTGATAATATTCTTCAGTCTGTGGCATTGGCGTCCTCAAATCACCTTCTCCAGTCATCAACATGGTGGGAGTTGTCACATTCCCGACGTACATCAAAGGTGAACGCCTAAGGTGTTCACTGGGATCATCCCAAGGATACTCTTTGAAATTCTTATACCAAGTCGCACCATCGGTCGTACCCACAAAAGACAACCAATTCGTAACAGGACAATTTGCTGAAGCTGCAGCAAATCTATCCGTATGCCCCACCACCCATGAAGTTAGAACACCTCCTCCAGAACACCCATAAACAAACATGTTGTTATCATCAACATAACCACGACTGATTACTTCATCGACGCCCGCCATTAGGTCATCAAAATCTTTATCTGGATAGGCATTCTTTATGGCGTTTCCAAAAGGACTTCCATAGCCAGCACTTCCTCTCGGATTCGTGTACAAAATCACATAACCATTTGCTGCGTGCTCCTGCCATCCGAAGTTAAAACCCACGTTGTACATGCCATGTGGGCCACCGTGTATAGAAAGCATAAGTGGATATTTTTTAGATTCGTCGAAATTCGGAGGTTTAATGATCCATCCTTGTATATCAAAATTATCGACTGACTTATACCAAACCTCTTCTACCTGTCCTAAAGTCACGTCACTCAGGATATCATCGTTGACACGAGTAAGTTGTTCTATCGGGCTACCCGCTCCTGTTCCGAACGAAACTATATCTCCAGGCTTATGGTAGCTACTTAAGGTGCCCACAGCCCTACCGTCTTTGTCTATGGAGGCCATTGATAACATGTGGTTACCACTAGTCACCTCATGAGGTTCTCCGTTCAGAGGTGCAAACCACAAATTCTGTGTCCCTTGCATACTAACGTTAAAGAACACTCCACTGCCGTCTGATGTCCAAGTGATATTTCCCAAACTCCTGCCCATTTCTCCACCCAAACTTCTTGCATTACTCCCATCCGCAGACATCACGTACAACTCATTCTCTCTGTAAGTATCGTCATTAAAGTCTTGCCCCTGATAAGCGATATATTGACCATCGGGGGACGGTACTGGGCCACTGTCGGGTCCCACACGATCTGTTAACTGATGTATCACCCCCGTAGCAAGCACTGCTTTATAGATCTCCGATTCTCTCCATTCGTGCTCGGCCTCATTCACACGTAAAGAACTAAAAATCAAGCTCGCACCGTCAGGCATCCATTCAGCAGCACTATGGTTCCAATCGCCATTAGATACTTGTTTTGGTGTTCCTGCCTCCGCTGGCACGGTAAAAACATGAGTATAGCCTTCATCAATGTACCCCCTGCGGTCTCTCCGATAACTTAACCGATCGACCACCTTAGGCCCCTCGACCCAATCCGCTCCATCTGGTTCCTGGGACAACTCTATGGCCCACTCACTTTCAGGAGAATCAACCGTCATAGTGAAAGCGATTTGAGTTCCGTCTGGGGACCATCTGAGGTTGGACGCGGAATTCTGGGTCCTGGTTACTTGTGTGGTGGCGCCCTCAGCATCCATCCATCGAACAAAAATCTGAGAATCACCTCCATCATCATCTCCCATGAAGGCTATCCTGCTACCGTCTGGAGACCAAGTCGCATTGGACCCATCAACCAAAAGCCGATTTCGAGAACCATCTCTATTCATAACCCACACAGAAGAACTTCGCCTATCCCTCATTTTATCGACCCAACCACGACTATAAAGTATCTGACTCCCATCTGGGGAAATGCGAGGGTTGGAAACAGTCTCCCAATCCAAATAACTATCCAACTGAAGAGTGCCCTCTGGAGCTTGTGCAAAAACCTCTGCTTCCACGACCAAACAACCTGAAACTATTGCTAATAGGAACACGATCCTTGAAACCATACTAATCTCCTGTGGTTGCTAAGTCAGAAACAAACCCAAAAACAAAAGGCTACTGTTAAATACATTGACAATCTTCATCGAAACCAAATTAACCCAGTGCCTCATTTGATGAAACGTTTAAACTTATCTGCGTCTCCTACTGCGTTTCGTCTCAACCAAAATGACACCATTGACTGCATCCGGATACATAGAAACAGCCGAAGGTCCTTTCAACACCCTTATCCTCTCCACATCTCCAGCGTAGGTTTCCATCAACACCTGGGAGGTTATTCGGACCCCATCGAGATATACTGAAGGAGTATTGCTCACGGTCATGGACCCCTGACCCCTGATTCTGATTTCTGGAGTCCCAGCAGCAGAATAGGTGCCCCCCAGAACAGTCAAAGAGGGTATCCTCGCAGCCATCAACTTCATCACAGTTAGTGATGATTCCGCTTCAGTCGGACGAATATCACCTAGTCCGGGTTCTTCCCGCTCTCTATCTCTTTGGGTCACCACCTTCAATTCATCCAAAAGCAGATCCATGGAACTCATGTAAAAATGGACAAAACTGACGGCGTTGTCATTTATACTTACCGGTTCCACCCGGGTTATGTAACCATCGTGATCGACCCTTACTGAAATAGGCCCAGTCCGCTGCTGAGCGAGTATGAAGTGTCCATTTTCGTCGGTTGATATTCCTATCTCGGCATCATCTAGTGTAACAATTGCGCCAACTAACGGATCCCCAGTCATCCCATCTAGGACTTCGCCAACAATGGACCCTGCGCCTGCACCAGCTTGGGAGGACACAGGCTGTGCAAAACACATCCCCAAAAACAGGACCATTAACAAAACCCGCTCGGTACTTATCTGAAGTTGGCACATTACCATGTTAAGCTCCTTACCTGCTCACATTAAGCCCAACGAGAAGTGGGGAGAATGCCAGGCATCCTCCCCACTCTCACTTCTTCACCTATTCGAGATCCACGGCTGCCTAGGCATCCGTTTCATCCCGTATGGGCAATTACTTTCGAATTAACCGGTTATCCAGTCTTTATAGCCTTCTGGAATGTTGGTATTCGCGTCATTTTCTCCCTTAGGAAGTGGGAAACACAGATTAAGTGGATCCGCTGGAACGCTATACCTAGTGGTTAATTCTGTTGGAATGTACTCTAGAGCATCAAGTGTCCCTGGAGTACTGTTCTCACGCCAGCGCCACCGATCACCGAACCTACGTCCTTCAAGGTTCAATTCAAGATAACGCTCGAATTTGAGAGCTGTCCAACCTTCCGTAATAGTACTTGCCGTCACTGCTGGCATCTTCCCGCCAGCGCTGCCATCGAACTTGGTGATACCACCATCGTAGACAGGGCAACTTGCGCAGGCGTCGTCATTACCTTCAGCTGCTGCATACGTCAGATCCAACACGGACGCATCACCGAGGTTAGCTGCGTAGATATCAGCTGCTTGTCTCACGCTATTAATGTGAGTCATGGCAGCGGACAAATTGCCAGCCTTAAGTTCGGCTTCCGCCTGAACCAAAGCCATTTCGTGACCATCAACTAAGTCCAACTGTATCTTCCTCTGATTGCCCTGCACAGGCTCAAAGAACCTTAGTTCGCGTCCACCAGCGGCGGAGCGAGGTGCGTAAGTTTTCAGGTGGTAGAACATCGGAATCATTAATGTCCAGGTAGGACGAGGTGGATGGGTTTGACCCCTTACCGCCGCCGTTTTACCTGAAGGTATTTCCCTAGAACCATTGTCGTAACCCCATGCTACGCGGGAGTCACCAGTCTTAAGGAAGTGGGTATGTGCAGGAGTTCCCCATGCGGACATGGATTGGAACCCTAGACTTGCTACGTGTCCTGGTAGGTACCAGTACTCACCCCAACCAGTGTCACCGGAATACTTAGTGGTGTATTTGAAGTTCATAGCAACCGTAGCTGCGTCAGTCTTCGCACCGGCATGGTCTCCACTATACAACTTAGCTGCCGCGCGGGCGCCAACAGCTGCGGTCGCCAAGTCGGACAATCCTGCTGCCGAAGCGATCGTGCTAGCTGCAGTGAAGTGGGCTATAGCCAAAGGAGCATAATCCATCTTGCCTGTTGCTCCTGACCCATCAATAACAGTACTACAAGCATTTTCCATCAAAGTACGCAATGCTATACCTGCCCAAAAATTGGCATGGGCGGCAGGTGCGTAGCTATTGATATCGGAAACACCTGACTCTTCACCAGCGAAACGCCGAAGCGCTTCCTGAGAAATCCATCTTCCCCTGTGCAAGTGTCCCCATGAACCACGCCCATCGTACTCATCATTCAATTTTGCGACTTCTTCTTCCGGCCGCACTCCTGCCGAACCGGTATGGCCACTAGCCATTAGGTCATGGGTGATCGCGCCTCCGAGGAGACCATACGCACCCAACCCTGCCTGTACAGCTCTGATACCGCCATTGACGATACCCTGGTGAGCTCCACTGTCATTCAGGTTTCCGTCCTGGACGGGACCTGGGTTAGTGACTTCGAAATCGCAGGCTGCCAAAGCCATAACACCTACTAGTGCTACCGCTGTCAGCCCCCGTGAAATCGTTCTTTTTTGATCCATCTTTCTTCCTCTTCTGAGGCCGGTGTTTTACTCCCGGCGTTTGTCTAATTTTTAGCCCGTTTGCGCGGGCCCCTCAGGCCAAAAGACCTGAGGGAACCCAGTTATTCGGCAAACAAGCGTTAAAAGATCATCCGCATCGCGACCGTCCAATAAGAGACAGGTGGCAACGTTTCATCAATACCTTTCACCATATCATGGCGGAATTCGCCAGAATCGGTGGTTCCGATACTATTCTCGTTCTGCTCTGGGTGACCAGTGATGAGGTTCTTATGTGTCCAGAACGCAACATTACGGCCCGAGATGGTCAAGTCAGTTCTATCACTGAACGTGAACATACCTGGAAGCAAGTTGGAAATTGGCACGGACAGAGTTAGGTCTCTCAACTCTGCGAAGTCAGACTCTGAGTTGGCGTAGTGGTACGTAGCCATTCCAAAGCACTGTCCTTCTTCCCATGCGTACATATCGGCTGGGCGTGATCCAGGCCACTTCGGACCAGTGTTCGATCCCAAAGTACCTTGTACCCAGTTTGGATCCACTTTCCGATATGCGTCGTAGCATTTCGGGTGAGCGATGGTCCGCCCAGTGGCTCCGGCCTCAAAGTAGTTACTGATATATGCACCCTTCAGATACTCACCTCTAGCAGAAACCTGCAGACCGCCAGGCAATCTAATGGAGGTATTAGCACTGTAAATATGGGTGGGGTTAGCCGGACCATAGACCGTATTCCCTGAAGAATACACGGCGTCGGCTTTCTCATTAGCATTGGTAATTTGTTTTGCGTAGATAACTGGGACAGGCTGACCTTCAATGACCCATCCGTACTCCCCTACGCTAAATTGAGCAGCTCCACCAAGACTCAGAACCTTACTATGGTTCGTCGAGAGGCCAAGCCCAAGGTCCCAACCGAAATTCTGACCGTTGAAGATGGTCGTGTTGGTACCGACTTCCCAACCTTTATTCTCAAATTCTCCAACGTTTTCAAGCTGTTTGCCCCAACCACCTGCAGTTTGCGAACTGGCCACTCTGAAGAGAGCGTCAGACGTCAACTGATGGTAGTATGTGAGTTCAGCGCTAAACCGGCCGCCGAACCAGGAGCCGTCCATTCCGTACTCGTATTCCCGTGTCCTTTCTGGACCGAGGTTTGAATTTCCGAGATTGTTTGGATAGAACGCTTGTTCGTTGTAGTTGAATCCAACTGGGCTCCAAGTACGAACTTTGTCGAACGCACCAGGGGACCGACCGGCGAATCCATATGCTGCACGGAGTTTAATTTCTCCGAATCCTTCTGGGAAGAAAGCTTCGTCAGAAAGCACATATGAACCACTCAGTTTTGGATACATCTCAAATCCAAGACTTTCACCGAATGCACTGTTACCGTCAACACGCAAACCGGCTGTTACAAAGTACTTGTCTTGGAAGGCCAACATGTTTTGAGCAAAGAAACCACCGGTGATTACACGAAGTCTATTCTGATTCATGGACTGCTTGGTGGCTGCACTACTTAGAGTGTATTCACCAGGACCAGGATAGTTACGTCCAACCACTTCGGTATTTTCTATTTCGTTTTCAACGCCCTGCATACCAAAGGACAGGGTGCTGCGGAGTCCGTCAGTCAGCCAACCCAAATCCATCGCAAGGCTTCCTGTGTAGTCGAGACTCCATATTGCATTTTGCGACATACCACGACGTCCTTCACCTTCTAACATGTAGTCGGAGAAGTTACTCATAATTCCGATCGGACAAAGCCAGCAATAGTCCTGGGAATTGAAGTGGTCGTCCTGTGAATAGTCATAACCAACCGTCAACCTGTGCGTAAAGTCAGCACCTGGTGTGTAGTTAATGGTTAGACCAGTCGTAGCTCTGGTGATGGTGTTTTTATATTCTTCACCGTTCAACAGTAGCCTTAGGGTTTTCTGATCTCTAAGACCAGACATGTAGTTCTTAGGACCCCTGATAGCCGTCATCATGATGGAAGTAACAGAGTTACCCATCTGGGCCTGAGTGATGTCAGTTCTTGCGAAGGTGTTATTGAACTGTAGCATCAGATCTTCAGTAGGACTGAAGGTAACGTTTGCACGAACGTTCATCTTCTGCTCACCGTCGGTTTCTACTGCACCAACGTTGTCGTTCCAAGCACCGGACACAAAGTAACCGATATCATCGGTTCCACCTCTAACACTCATCGAGTAGCGCTGACGGTGTCCCTTACGGAATACCTGGTCAAGCCACAAGTAAGGTACCTCGTCCGTACCGAATGGACGGAAGTATGAGTAACCCTGTTGGGTTTCTGCAGTCCACTGAGGAGCACCATTACCTCCACGCTTGGTGAAGATCTGGATAACTCCAGCCGCAGCCTCTGCTCCGTAAAGAGTTGTAGCTGCTGGACCCTTAACAACCTCGATCCTGTCAATATCGTCTGGGTTCAAATCATTGAGCGGGCTGTATGGATCTTCAGCACCGTTCTGAGAAGAACTCGGCTCACTCTTTGCACGCATACCGTCAATATATATGAGCGGCTGATTACTCAGAGCTGTACTTGAGTTACCCCTAAGACGAATGTCTGCACCCGAACCGGAGTTACCGGAACCGAACTGGATGCGTGCACCGACCACCCGAGTCTGGAGTAGTTCTCCGACACCGGTTACCGCTTCTGGAACATCAGCGATGTTGACCTGTGCAATTTGGTTACCCACCTCGCGACGGCGGGCCTGGCCAGCTGTTCCCGTAACAACGATGCCATCAAGTGCCAAAGCAGCTTGAGACATAGAGAAGTCAGAGGATGTTGCCTGACCATCAGATACGGTGACCATTTGATCGACGTTGTTGAAACCGATCAATGTTGCCCGCAGGGTGTGCTGTCCCGCAGGTACATTTACGATCAGGTACCGACCTGAAGCGTTGGTTAATCCACCGAGGCCTGAGCCGTCAATGAAAACCTGGGCTGATGAAAGTGGACGCCCTGATGCAGCATCCGTGACGAGTCCCGTGAGCGAGCCTTGCGCCCATGCAGAACTTGGAGCCGAAGCCAACATAGCTCCAATCGCCAGTGTGAGAGTTAGTAGCCGAATAACGCGCATTAGTACCCTCCTCCAATAAATAAAATTGATGACAAAATCGTCATCACTCTAACGCTAAGCACTCAAACACATACAGATAACAAATTACGCACCCACTCACTCCCGGTCCGAAAACCCGGGTGGGCGCGCGTTGCTTTCTGCGTTTTTTAAGTGCCCCGAAAAATACCAGGCAACTTTGTAGGGTGCAAGAGCCTTGCTAAAATTCCATTACAATAAAGCCCCGTATTCCTTATAGGTACAGGGTTTATCTGATATTGACAAAAGTAGGCTATACTGGGATTTTTCTTAGGAAAAATGCCTAATTTCACCCTATTGGAGGCTTCCCTGCTGGCTTGAGGTAGGTCTCCCACCAAGAAAGCTCATTGATCATCCGGTGTACATTATTCCAATGACCTCGAATACCATGAGCCATACCGTCGTAAATTATTAGCTTGGTGGGCACGCTCTGCTTCTTGAGCGAAGTATAGAG